>JABGTQ010000359.1 GCA_018647025.1 Nitrospina sp.
AATATATCATTAATATAGATTAGTTTTATATCGATAAATCAAAGCTTTAACATTAGAAATATTTTAATAAAAAAAAATCAATGGCCTTTAAAGCTTTATACATCTAGATTACATCCTGTGAAAGTTTTAACCAATTAAAAACCTTAGAAACTACAGGGAGGATTTCTTCTACTTAAAATAACCGCCTTAGCGAGAGATTGGACCGCAAAATCAATATCCTCAGAAGTATTTACCCATCCTAAACTAAAGCGTATAGACGAATTGATCTTAGAAAGTGGCAATTTAAGTGCTGAAAGAACCTTTGAAGGCATACCTGTTCCAGAACTACATGCCGACCCTGTTGATACTGATATCCCTTTCATATCCAATGCTATCAATAATGTTTCTCCATCCGCCCCATCAAATCCGCAACTCAATGTATTTGGAAGCCCATTTTTACTACAACCGTAAAACTCAACATTTGGAATAAGTCCTTCTATTTTATTACGTAGCAGATCCCGCATTACTTTCAATTGATTCAGATTTCCCTTATTTATACGATCTAAAGCTATTTTGCATGCCTTACCAAATCCAACGATACCAGGTACATTTTCTGTACCTCCGCGTCTTTTTTTTTCCTGCCCCCCCCCACACACAGGAGAAAAAAGTGCCGGTGTCCCACGTTTAACAAATAATGCCCCGACACCTTTGGGTCCATATATTTTATGAGATGACATCGAAAGAAGATCTACAGAAATATCATTAACGTTAACCGCTAGTTTGCCAACACTTTGAACTGCATCAGTATGAAATAAGATGTCATTATTTTTGATAAGACTTCCTATCTCTTTAATATTTTGTAAAGTTCCGACTTCACTATTGGCATGCTGAATAGTAACTAGGCAAGTAGAATCTTTAAGAGCATCTTTAACTTTCTTTGGATCAACTCGGCCTACATTATCTACAGGCAAGTAGTCCACATGAAAACCTAAAGCCTCAAGTTGTTTTAATGGATTAAGTATTGCTGCATGCTCTACCTCACATGTCACAATATGTCTTTTTTTACTATTTAACGCGAGAGCAACCCCTAGAATTGCAAAATTATTTGACTCGGAGCCACCACTTGTAAATACTATCTCACTCGACCTCGCACCGATAAGTTCTGCAACTTGCTCCCTTGCTTCATCAAGACAAACGCGTGCTGCCCTACCCTCAGAATGTATACTAGAAGGATTTCCAAAACTATCCTTATAAAATGGCAGCATAACATCCAACACTTCCTTTAAAACAGGAGTTGTTGAATTATGATCAAGATAAATTTTATGCAAAATAAAACTCTCAGGACAAAAAACTTAAGGAAATTTAAAATACTATAAAAGTGTGGTCACCAGGATTCGATGTCCACAGGAATATCATCTACAAAAACAGAAACTGTTTTTCACACTAAATTTTTTTTTTGAGTTCTCGAATCTCTTTTTCCATTTGTGGTAAACGCTCCAACATACTTTCTATATCCTTGGCCACTGGATCTGGGAATGCTTCTTCACCGTCAGCAACATCTTGCGTGGTTGCTCCTGAAAATACTATACGCCCCGGAACACCAATCACAGTAGAATATTCTGGAACATGCTGCAACACAACCGAGCCCGAACCAATTTTCGTAAAACTACCAACACGCGTCGGACCCAAAACCTGTGCTCCTGCTCCTATAACGACATTATCTCCAATAGTCGGGTGTCGCTTACCATTTTTACTACTAAGTCCACCCAAGGTAACTCCATGATAAATGAAAACATTATCTCCAACCTCAGAAGTTTCGCCAATAACTACTCCCATTCCATGGTCTATAAAAAACCGTTTTCCTATAATCGCAGCTGGGTGTATTTCGATACCCGTCAACCAACGGATAAAAAAAGAAATAAACCGAGCCAAAAATTTAAGATTTAGTCCCCACAAAAAATGGGTTATACGATAACCAATCAACGCATGGACACCAGGGTAAAGTAAAATAACTTCCAAAAAATTACGGGCAGCGGGATCTTTTTCAATAGCAACTTCAATATCTTCTTTTATTAATTTAAGCATAAGAACTTTATTTTACAATAACTTTAGGTAGACTCTAAATTGTAGTCTATAAAGAAGTAGGCTTGCAACCGGAATCCATTAAAATTCATAGCGATAAAAAAAAATTAAACCTTGCAATAAAACAAACAGTAGATTGATTTTGATTTATTTCCTAAAAGCTTTGAGTTAAAAACGATGAAAGGAGATAGTCCAAAGCTTTTCTCATCTAAAGGGGAAAGGG
>JABGTQ010000360.1 GCA_018647025.1 Nitrospina sp.
AAGCGATTTTTATAATTTTGAAGCCCTTAATATCCCAAAAGATCACCCAGCGAGAGACATGCAAGATACTTTTTATATTGGCGAAGAGGTACTAAGAACCCACACCTCTCCTGTTCAAATTCATGTAATGGAGAATCAAAAACCACCTCTTCGTATCATTGCTCCCGGGAAAGTATTTCGATGCGATTCAGACATATCCCATACACCTATGTTCCATCAAGTAGAAGGTTTGATGGTAGACGAGAATCTTTCTTTTGGAGACCTTAAGGGAGTTATGAATAGTTTCTTATATGAGGTTTTTGGAAAACAAACCAAGACCAGATTCCGACCTAGTTTTTTTCCATTCACCTGTCCAAGTGCTGAAGTAGATATTGAATGTGTCATGTGCTCTGGGCAAGGGTGTCGAGTTTGCTCCAAGACAGGGTGGTTGGAAATTCTCGGATGTGGCATGGTCGATCCTGCCGTATTTAAGTCTGTCGATTACGACCCTGAAAGGTGGCTTGGTTTCGCATTTGGGTTGGGAATCGAAAGAATTGCCATGCTTAAATATACAATTAATGATATACGACTTTTCTTTGAAAATGATCTCAGGTTTTTAAAACAGTTCTGAACAGATAACAACTCTCAATCTAATCTTCTAGATTTTCTAACAATATCTTTATCAAAATAATTAATCGACATTCCTGCATCCAGAGAGACACCTTGTGCATTAATCCCACTTGAACATTCGCTCAATAAAAATACCGCGCAGTTTGCTACTTCCTGAGTCGTTAAGGCTTTTTTTCGCAAGGTCAGTTCTTCGGCATGAAGATAAGAATCAACATACCCTGGAATACCAGCGGATGCCGAAGTTTTCAGAAGCCCTGCGTTAACAGAGTTGAACCTAGCTTTTGAAAAAGCACTAAACGATTTTGCTAAAAAACATAAAGATGAATCAAGTGCGGCTTTAGCTGGAGCCATATAACCATAGTTCTCTGCAGCCATACTAGTTGTCGATATGGAAATAGTTACCACTGATGCATTAGTGTCGAATAAATCTTTGAAAGCGTTAGATAATTGAATCAGTGAATAGCAGGTAATATCAACCGATTGCAAAAAATCATTTTTAGACGTTTCATGAAATGGCTTTAACCCCCCTGCATAATTTGCAAAAGCGATAGAATGGACTAACCCATGTAATGTGTCGATTTCGTTGGACACTGATTTTTGTAAAGTTTTTATTTCATTTTCTCTTTCTACATCGCACACATACACGGGTGATGGTGCAAGTATTTTTTCAAGTTGTTTCTTTCTTTCCTCCGTTCTGACACTATACAAAACGTTGGCCCCTTCCTTCTGCAGGATTTTCCCAATGTAAAAAGCAACACTCTTTTTATTGGCAACGCCAGTAACAAGGATATTTTTATTTTCTAAGTTTAGAAAGCTCACACCGTCTCCGTTACTAGCATTGCTGTGAACTCCACGGTAAGAACTGTTTTCCCCTTTACTTTTACCTTTCCTGACATGTAGGCAGCCTGTCCAAGAATTTCTTTTAATTTGACCTCAACCCCCATAAGATCACCCGGCAAAACTACTTGTTTAAGTTTAACATTTGAAATTCTCGTTATAAGTGGAATACGCCCATCATTAGAAGTGGTCCCCGCTCGATTGCTCATAAGAATCGAACTAGACTGAAAAACTGCTTCACAAATCAGGACACCTGGCATGATGGGTCGGCCTGGGAAGTGCCCCGCAAAAAATGGTTCGTCTGCTTTTACCTGCTTCTCCGTTTTAATATAACTATCAGTTATTTCGACAACTCGATCAACAAAAAGAAATGGTTCTCGCTGTGGCATGTAATCAAGAAAATTTTTCATATATTTTACAAGCCTCCTGTAACTTCGATAGTAGAACCTGTAATATAGGATGCCTCAGTTGAAGCTATAAAAAGAACGGCGTTAGCTACATCCTCGGGAGAGCCGAAGCGCCTCAATGGAACCATCTCTAGATAAGATTGCTTTTTTTCTTTAGACAAATCACCAATAAAGTCTGTATCTATAAACCCAGGAGAGACACAATTAACAGTTATTTTTCTTGAAGCTACCTCTTTTGAAAGTGACTTCATGAAAGCAACCTGTCCAGCCTTTGATGCAGCATAGTTTGACTGACCTGAAAACCCAAACTTACCTATCGGTGATGTGATGATAATAATACGACCATATTTTTTGCGCATCATATTCTGTACCGAAAATTTACAGACATTGAACGTACCTGTGAGATTAGTATCAATAACCTTACCCCAATCCCTTTCCTGCATCATACCCACTATAGAATCAATACGAATGCCTGAACAATGAACTAGAATCTGAATTTCTCCATAAGTCTCCTCGACATAACGATAAAAATCTTCTACCTGGGCATATTTAGTTACATCAAAAGAACCTAAATCAAGGGACGCCGAATACTCTTTTCTGGATTCTGCGAATTCTTTTGCGGCTTTAGCATTTGAATGATAAGTAGCCACAACTTTAGCACCCGCCTTGAGCAAGGCCTCTGATACCCCTCGTCCAATACCCCTAGTTCCCCCGGTAACTAAAGCTGTTTGCCCTTTGAAGTCGAATTCCATTAAGATTTATTTTATAAAGGTGGGAGTATTAAATTAAACTGACGCTGATACTGATACGGTTTTTTTGGGTTCATCGCTAACTGAACGCATAAATTTGTCTACTTCATTGGCAACAATAACTCCATAATTAGCAGCACCAAGCCAACCTGACATGATAATTCCAACTGAACCCGAATGAAAAAGCCCGTTAATTTGAGTAGGAAGTTCTCGGCTGATTTTTAAGCCCTCAAATTTAGTCCCGAATGAAGTTCCCGTTGGGGATAAGGTATATCGTTCGAATGTTTTTGGAGTTGCAGCTTCAAGATAATCAACCTTCTCACGAACATTTGGCACATATTTTTCCAACGCATCTAAAGTACTCTGAATAAGATTTTCTTTTTCTATCTTGTATTGGTCTTCACTCAAGTCAGCCCAGTCTTTAAATCGCGCATTAGTAGAAGACACAATAGAAAAACGATTTAGTCCTGGTCTCATTTCAGGGTAATAAAACGAAAACGTCCGGCTAGTAACCTGTTTGTCCAGAATTTTTTCTGTATTATATTCGTCTGCGACAGACGTGAATAAAAGATCTCCTACATTATCTATCCTCTCACCTTTCTTAATACCTATATAAACCTGACAACTGGAGTCGTTAAGACGAACTTTTTCAACTTCCTTGATGAATTCGGGATTAAAGTTTTCATCACCAACCAGATTATGAACAGTATTAAGAATGTTTGAATTAGAAAGTACTGATTGAGTTTGAATGTCCTTGCCATTGATTTTCACCCCCGTGACTTTTTTGCCCTCAGTATGAATTTTTTCAACTAGGCAATGAGTACGGATATCTACCCCGTTTTTTATTAACTCTTTTTTCATTTTCTTAATTAGATCGTCGGTACCCCCTTGATAAGTAAAAACTCCCTTATCCATAAAATTTGAGAATACAATGCCGTAACTTAATGCTGGATCATCCAAAGTTGATCCATTGGCATAAGTTATTGGTTCCATAAGAAAACGCCAAACATCTTTTCTACCTGGAAAAAATTTTTCAAACAATTCCCGTGTAGTCATTTTTAATTCGTCATAAAAATTCATGTCACGAGCAGTGACGAAAAAATCATCTATAACTTCTTTGACAATTCCAAAATGCTCTATCAATATATTAGTGAAGTCAGTCTTATCAAAGGTAGTAGTGAGTTGAAACTGTGGATTATCAAAACGGATACCGTCTAGACGGATAATCGAATCTGCCATCTCTTGGGTCCAATACTTACGAAAGGTTTTGATCATACCGGATGGGAAACCATGAAGAGATATATCAAGAATGTGACCGCCCTTTCGTTTAAACCAGGTAGCCAACCCCCCCATGTTGTAGTGATGCTCGGCAAGAAGAACCGAATGCCCCAATTTAGCCAACAAATTCGCAGCTGTCATCCCAGCAAGACCGCTGCCAATAACAACCACATCATAAGCTGATTTTGCTCCTTTTAGCCAGTTTCTCTCCATAGCAGGCAATTTTACGGGGTTTATGTGTTTGGTGCGACTTTTTTTTGCAAAATGTGTAGATTAGCCATTGAGATACCGCTCAAAGTAGCCCCAACAATACCTAAAAACCCCTGATCTGTCCCGCAAATAAATAAGTTTCTGACCGGGGTAATCCCATCTTTTAACTTATTAGGTGATCCATAAACAGATCCGTTAATATGCCCTGTATATTTCAAAATCGTTTTCGGCGTAAAGGTATCGGAAAATATCACAGAATCTCGAAAGTCTGGGAACAATGTGAATAAATTTTCTAGCGCTTTGGTTCGCCACTCTTTTTTTGCGTTTATATATTCTCGGCGTGGAAGAGCATCCCATAATCTAAAATTAGCCAAATTTGTAAGTCGGATCATTCCTTCGGATAAAGGTTTTGGGTATTGGAAATTATTAGGGCAACACAATACTCCACTAGATATGTCTATCAAGTTTTTTGGCACTTCATAACGAAATCTATAATCTGAACAGAAAAATATTATACTCCGACAATAACCAAGATCCTTAGGTTCACGATTTAATGCAAAAAGAGATTCCATAAAAGATACCTGACCTTCTGAACCTTTGGTAACTCCCTCCATTAAGCTAGGATCACATTGCCTCAAAGTTTCAACGTAACCCATGGAAGAAATTACAGCCGATGCGGTCAACTCTTCACCGCCAACTAGATTCAGGGACTTAAATTCTCCCTGTTTAGAGTTAATAGTTTCTACTTCTGCATCCATTCTTAATTCACCACCAAGACTTTTAAACTTATCTACTAAAAGATTAAGAATATAGAGCATCCCTCCCAAAGGCTTGGCAAAGCCTTCCATAAAAATACTCTTAAACATAATTACAAACTGGTAAAAATCCATATCTCGTTCCGTAGCATTGCCATAATACATGAGTGGGCAAAACAACATATCAATGAGGACTGGATCAGAAATATAGCCTCCTAAAACTAGTTTGGAAGAGGTCCATTTGTCTGCAGTGAGCGATAATTCATCGAAAGATTCTATCTTTTTAACAAGTCTCATAAACCCGTCTATTTCATCAGGAAATTGCTCACGGATTTCTTGCTTTAGCAAATCAAAATCATTGGTGAAGCGGAGACATTTCTCTGGGAAACGAATCTCTGAAGTCTCCTGTTCATAAAGACGAAAATCATCATGGCTAAACCGGAGTTGTTTAAGTAATTTCCCGAGAGGAGTATTGCGGGCTCCTTTAGGAGAATAATTCGTCATCGCGTGTAAACCCACATCAATGGTTCTATTTTTTCGAGTGTAATAAGAATTTAACCCGCCGACCACTGTATGCTTCTCAATAATAAGAACCTTTTTATCAAACATGGCAAGGCGTATACCGGCAGCTAAGCCAGATAACCCAGAACCAATAACTATAACGTCGTACTTCATAAATTTCCTTAAATTTAAAGAAAAATGTAAAAAGTCTTTCCAGAAATAACAAATACCGCGATAATTAGCAGTAAAATCAGGACTTATAATATGAAAAAAGAGAAAGTAATTCGAATTTTAATTGGAAGGGAAGAGTAACGGTTAACTTGCTAGTTGGTGGTCTTTTAAGAGAGGCTGGAGGTATTTAATACAACTGGCCATGCTGATAAGTTCCTGGTAGTCACTTTCAGGAACCTCAACATTAAATCGCTTACGAAGCTCCATCACGATATCGAGAAAATCCATCGAATCAAGGTCCATCTGTTCCCGTAAGGTAAGATCGTCCTTGATGGAGCTTAGATCCTCATCGGGAGCAATATCTCCAAGAATATCTATTACGGCCTGTCTTACGTCTTCTCTAGTCATAAGGGTCTCCTAAACTTTAGATACTATTGAATTCCTTCAAAAATATCAACTTAATTTTTATATCGTTTTACAATCAATACTGAGTTTATTCCGAACATACCAAACGAGTTGTTCATTATAAAATCTACACGATCTAACTGCTTTGGTTGGTCACAAACAATATTTCTCAGGTAACAGTCGGGATCAATCTCATCTAGGTTCAAGGTCTGATGAACTAGACCGTCTTCGAAAGCTGGTAAATTACCCGCGAGCTCAAGTGTTCCTGCTGCACCCATAGTGTGTCCAATAAAACTTTTAGTATTATTAATCCAAACCGTCTCTTCTTCGCCAAAAACATCCCGAATTGCCTTACACTCTTGAATATCGCCTAACTGAGTCGCTGTTGCATGCGCATTTAATATATTAATATCACCTGGATTAAGACCTGCTTTTTTAAGAGCTAG
>JABGTQ010000361.1 GCA_018647025.1 Nitrospina sp.
AGTAACTGCTGCCAGGGCGCGTGTCGTTGGGATGCCGAGAGCGTGCATGCCCTCACCAATTAGGTACTCTCTTAAGACCGAGCCAAGAGCCGCCTTGCCATCTCCACCTCGAGAGAATGGAGTGCGCCCGGATCCTTTCAGTTGGATATCTCGGCGTTGTTTTAAGGTGTCGATTACCTCTCCAAGGAGAATCGCTCGTCCGTCCCCCAATTGGGGCGAAAAGCCTCCAAACTGGTGTCCGGCATAACCTTGAGCGAGTGGTTCTGAGCCCTGAGGTATTACATTGCCAGAGAAAATTTCCAGCCCTATTTTTGAATCGAGAGCGACTGAATCAAGGCCAAGCTCGTCGGCCAGTTCATGGTTAAATTGAAGTAGTTTGGGTGCAGATGCAGGTTCTGGTTGGCAGTTTACGAAAAAACCTTCAAGGTTTTGAGAGAACGTGTTATCAAAATTGAAGAGCGGATTGATATGATTATTCGCATTCATTGTGTCAGTGGACTTTGCCAATTAATTTCTCCTCTTTTCTCGAAAATTTAATCTTAAATGTAAAATGTACATAACCAAAATCTAAGAAATACCAGTTTAAATTTACAAATTATGTTTTAAAATATTTGATTAAAACTCAATTATTTCATCGGCATGAAAGTCTTTAAAGGCAATTTTTCCTAAGGTCTCTTCAAATTTCATTGGACTAATTCCTGTGCCGGGTCTTTTGACTCCTAAATTTTCAATAGTAAACGCGTCACCTTTTTTTATAAGGCACTTGGAAACCAGAGATTTTCTTACTATTGTAATGTTTTTTTTTTCACTAGGACTTATTCTTTTGATTCCATCACCCATAGCTAGCTCAATATTACGAATACAAGATACCATTTTTTTAAGTTCATCAGGTTCAAGGCTTGCCGTATGATCAGGGCCTACCATCGTTCTATCCAAGGTAAAGTGTTTTTCAATAACAGTTGCACCTAAAGTAACAGCGGCAATCGGCACTTCAATCCCCATCGTATGATCAGAGTATCCCACTTCTACCTCAAACGCCGTCCTTAATGAGTTGATTACATTAAGGTTTATTTCATCCATTGGCGCTGGATATTCTGAAGTACAGTGAAGAATAGTTATGTTTTTTCGTGTGGCACCGAATTTCTCAAGTACAAAAAATGCGTTTTCAATGTCCCCAATGGTGGACATACCTGTAGATAAAATAATGGGTTTGTTATAAGAAGCTACCGCCTTCAAATAAGGAAGGTTCGTAATTTCTCCTGAAGGTATCTTGATAAACCTGCTACCAAGACTATCAAGAAACGCTAAACTATCGATGTCAAAAGCGGTAGATAAAAACTCTATGCCACATTTTTTTGAATACGCAATTAGTAGAGAATGATGCTTGCGGTCTAATTCCAATCGCTGGAGCATCTTGTGCTGTGTTTCTGTAACGCCTATATTTTTTGTTTGATATCTAGCTTGTTTAGCACTCTTAATAACTATCTCGTCGGCGTTAAAAGTTTGAAACTTGACAAAGTCTGAGCCTGCTTCAGAGGCTACCTCAATTAATCGTTTAGCTGTTTCAAAATCACCATTGTGATTCACTCCAGCTTCAGCAATTATCAATGTTTTTTTCATCAGAACCTCTCGTAAAGAACTTTCTTTTTACTCATTGGTGGATGAACATTGTTTGTTAGAAAATTTTAAGTTTTAAGATTGAAAGCTTTTACGAAGCCTATCAAAAACTCTTTCTTTTTGATTATTGTAGATGAATAGTATTTCCATAACTATATTTTCTAAAGCTTCTTGGTCAGTTCCATTATCATCTATTGCGTATGGATGATCATCATCTACTCCACAACCAAAATGTTTGGTAACTGCAGTTTTAATATAAATTTCCAGACAATCCCGAGCATCTTGTTTTTCTTCTACGGTTAAATCATTTGATGCTTGATCTTCACAATATTTTTTTAAAGCATCGATACAATTTCCCTTAATGTAATCTACCCACTTTATTGCTTTTTGATTGAAACTTGCCATTACTATTCTCCCTATTCAGCGAGTATAACTAGTGTTAAGGTGAATGCTACGGATTCATTTTATAAGTTACAGTACAAAGTTCATTTATTACTTGCGTTACAAATTAGGAAATTCTACATTCTGAATCTTCTCGTATCTTGGAACCCATCTTTTGTTAACTGCATTTTCCACCCATGCTAATGCTAACCGGTAATTTCCTCCTAGAAGTGTTTTATAATTCTCACAATCATCACCTTCTATTTGAAAAGAATAGTGCACTTGCCAATCTTCACCATCGTTACTAAATTCAAATTTTATTCTTTTTAAATTATATACACCCTTTTTAGATTTTAACGGTTCAACACTATATAAAACTTTTGTTATATCGTTTTCGTTATTACCATATGAATAATAGTTTGTGTGGTTAGAAGTCATTGAACCATTTTCACTATCTCCCCAACCTTCTTTTCGCAGAGAAATTAATTCTTGGATTTTATCTTGTAATGGATTTCCCATATAAATAACCTTTAATTTTTCCAAGCCTTTTACTTAATAAAAGGTTTTATTATCAATAAACTGAATAAATAAATGCACCCAAAAATAACTAATGTTTGGAACAAGATTTCTACACTATAAAAAAACTTATTCGTAAATGACAAGTCATACTCGAAATATGTGACTAAAACTAATGGAATAGATAAAACAATAAAAACTCTTA
>JABGTQ010000362.1 GCA_018647025.1 Nitrospina sp.
GATGGCAAAATATATTAAAAATCGTATTAACACTCTGGGTGCTGATGATCTTTGCGGATATATTTTTAAAAGTAAATCACCTTCATGCGGAATGAGCAGGGTTCCCCTTTACTATGAGTTTGGAAGCCACAAGGTAAAACACGGGCCCGGAATGTTCGCCAATGCATTCATAAATTCTTTTCCCTTGGTGCCCACTGAGGATGAGGGGAGGTTGAATGACCCACGTATTCGAGAAAACTTCATTGTTCGAGTTTTTAGCTTTAAAAGATTCAATCTACTGTTAAATCAAAAATTTTCCTTAGGTAAATGGGTAAAGTTTCATACACAACATAAGTTTTTACTGCTGGCGCATAGTAGGAAACATTATGATGATTTGGGGGAACTAGTAGCACACTCAAAAACTATAAAACCATTAGAGCTCAAAAAAAAATATGGAAAATTATTTATGGAGGCTTTGACTTGCAAGTCTACTCCAAAAAAAAACACTGATGTATTGCTTCACATGTTGGGGTTTTTTAAGAAACTTCTAACAAAAATTGAAAAAGAAGATATTTTGTCAACCATTGAGGATTATAGAAGTGAAATACTTCCACTTATAGTTCCTGTCACTTTAATACGCCATCAGGTTAAAAAGCACAATATTGAATATTTGCATGACCAAGTGTATCTAAACCCACATCCTAAAGAACTCATGCTTCTAAATCATGTTTAAAATTAATGAAAGAGTTTCTATTTAGAGTGTCCGCTTTGGTTCGTGGTCTCAACTGGTCGATGCAACAATATAGTCCTTAAATAAAAAGAGATGCATTTATTTTTACTAAAGGTAGGCTCTTAAGAAATACTTCGAGTCTAAGGGATTTACGTTAGCCCCAAAGACTCTAGAAAATTTTCTTAAACTTATCATCTAAGTACCAAAAGGCTTCATCACCTTCAATTAATCTTTTTCATCCCCTTTCCAGTTCTTATTAGAAACGCTGTCGCTGGCGCCCGCTTCCATCCTTAAACTCGGGCTGGCAAACCAGTAAACTGCGCCCACAAATGCTCCACCACCCACGAGATTTCCAAGAACCACGTAAAGTTGGTTATGTGCAAACCCGGCTATGGAAATTTCAGGTCCGTGCGGTAGAAACATCGCCATACTCAATAAAGTCTGGTTCGCAATACTATGCTCGAATCCACTACCGATAAAAGCAAACAAACACCAGAAAATCATTATCAGTCTGGCAGCTTCCTCCTTGGCCCGGAGGCTGATCCATACAGCTAGACAAACCAACCAGTTACATAAGATACCTCTTATAAAGGCTTCTGTAGGATCCAAAGCCATCTTCATGGCTGATACCTTGAGGATTAGCTGGTTTGAAGCCTCGGATAAACTACCCCCCTTTACGACAAGCCATGCCAGGAATGCCGAACCGATATAATTGCCTATATAGCACATGACAAATAATATTATGATCGACCAAAAGCCTACCCGTTTTTCAAGACTGCTGATGGCAAAGACCATATTGTTTCCAGTGAACAGTTCAGACCCCGCGAAAATAACCAGACTCAACGCAATGCCAAAACAGGATCCCATAATCAGTTTCAAATAGGCCCCTCCTCCCGCCGCAGCTATGGGACCCGTTATGGAAAAAATCAGCACGATTCCAAAGCCGAGATAAATTCCAGCCAGAGCGGACAACAAGATATAACTCAGTGGTGACTCTTTCATGAAGGCAATTTTTTTTTCTGATGCATCCGATATTTTTTGCATCTCAGTTTTATACATGCAAATATCCTCAATTTATTTTTCAATTTTTAATAGTTCTCTTGCCCTTTCAACAGGCCTAATCTGTAGTTTGAAAATAAACTTATCTGGAAATAGAAGCTCTTTCGAAAATAAAAAGACAAGGAGAATTTTATTTGACGGAAACGGTTTGTTTGGCTTGCTCAATATGAGGCAGAAATTTACCGTTCATCGTAACTACCATACGGTCCTCTCCTTTATCTCCTTTAATCTTGTCCAGCGTGATTTTGAAGTCGATGGCGGACATGATTCCATCACCAAATTTTTCGTTCATCACCTCTTTAATCGAATCACCGTAATGCAGGCACACTTCGGTCATACGATAGATATTTGGTTCTTGAATAATCGTGGGGTCGTAGGAGCGCATGGGGCATTTTCGCATTTCCTCAACAAGATCCTCACTTAATCCTGGAACAAGCTGGACAAGTTTTGCCTCGCTTTCAGGTTTTAGTTGGGCTTGGGCATGAAAAAGCTGAGCTACATAGATATTACAAAGACCCAGGCCTTCCCCCAGCTCATCATATGTTTTTCCAGAATTCTTTCTGGCGGCCAACAATTTGGTAACGAGTTCTTTTTTTTCCATGATAACCCTCCTAAGGGAATTCAATGTTTAATCTGAGGTTATCCCAGATGATTAATGGTTGAGGATTAATAAAACCCAATCTATTGATTGTAATCTCGCTTAATCCCAGTATATGAACCCATTTATTTATAGGATTACTCCTGATAAAGCATAAAACATACCATTACAGAAGATGGCCACAGCTATCGATATTATTCTTTGTTTTATTTGTGTTTAAGGGAATATATTAAATTTGTTCCAGCAGGCAAAAATCATATGAGAAAGTTTTTCGCTTTTAAAAAGGGCATTAAAATAACCCAAATTCTTAATTGTTAGGCACTACGGGAAAAAATCCAAATCCCAATAAGGAGACTAATTGGAATATCTGATGCTAACTCAGGAA
>JABGTQ010000066.1 GCA_018647025.1 Nitrospina sp.
ATTGCCTAGCTTTAGATTGTGAAAGGGAAAACAATTGAAACAGTCTCCCTTCGAGTCGATATCCATTGGGCTTCCGTCAGCGCATCCAAAGTAGTACTCATTACGATTCCATTCTTTTGTCGGCGGCAATTGCTTGTTGCCGTGGAAATAAAATCGATCAGTGAAAGAAAGCTGATCTTCGCTGATATCATCAAAGAAACAGGGTGGAAGAGAACAGTCGAAGCGAAAACATAATTGAGGTAATTTTTCCATGATGCTCAGCATCTTTTTACCTACTTTTGGAAAATCCCGAATGGGCAGGTAGGTGTTGGCTTCCCCCCCTATAATGGGGAATGCTGGACTGACCCGAACTTTATATTGCTTATCGTGAGGCAGTCCGGCTTTTTGATAAATCCTGTCGATTTCCTCGCATTGCTGTTCGAGCTCCTGTTCCTTGGAATAAAGATTGATGCTGAACGTGACACTGTAACCGTTGACTCGTAACATGCGTTCGGCGACTTCCTGGCAACGCGCATGGTTTTTTTCTGAAATATTTTCCATAGTCTGCCAGTTCAATAAAATGGCAAAATTGACATTTTTGCTAATGGCGCCGCTGGGGCTGGCAATTTTTAGTAACAGGTCCAAGACTTTGTCTGGCATTAACCCATTGGTGAATACGCTGAGATGAGAATATGGGAGAATGGAGTCATAAGTATTTTGAAAAATATCAATAAACTGAGGGTGAAGTGTTGGTTCTCCACCCATAAAGTTGATGATGGGTGCATTTTTAATTTTAGGTAGAAACTCACTCTGGAAATAATCATATTCCATCGATTTCCCCGGCGTCTTTACCGTTTCTTCCATGTATTCATCTGCAAAACAGTAATTGCATTTTAGATTGCAGTAACTGTTTAAAATGATATTCACTTTTTACCTCCTTGAGAACCCAAAACGGTTCTATTATGAATCACAGACCTCGAAAAAGGAGATATCTGTTTTTTAGAGTGCGACAGTTCTTAAATACTTTGATTAATGTCATTATACTATTTGGAGGATCGAAAGGGTTGTTTAATATCTTTTAGGGGTCAAATTTTTTCTTTCGACGTAGAACTTGCGATGTTCCAGCCTGAACCACGAGCCCCATCTCGCAGGGATATGTCCTAACAATATTGACAAATGTTTGTATGGCCTTATCTTTTGCATCGGTTTCATCCTCTGCTTCACATGCATACTCCCATGCAGAACTTACAGTAGGGATTTTTTCCAACCCGTGTTCTTCCAGCCGCTCAGAAATCTCCTTATGAGCCTCTTCACTCAAACCTTTAAATTCGACGGCAATGAATACTTTATACTGCAAGATTGTCCTCCTTGGTCTATCAGGGTTCTGAAAAACTTAAGGAGACTAGTGTATAATATGAAATCCTAAAGTGCTAGTATTAGAGGCTGCTAGTAGCAAGTAGTATTTTTTCACCTATTGCCACCGGTATTTATCCGGCCCGCTAGAGGTTCTCTCCTTGTCCTCGTTTCAAAAATTTATAACTAATATTGCCTGGACGACACTTGGGAAAACAGGAGTTCAGGTTATTTTGTTTGTCGTCTCTATACTTCTGACGCGCTATTTGGGCAAGGAGCGCTTGGGGGACTACGCTACTCTTTTAGTAATTCCTGTGTTTGCTAGGTTTCTGAATTCCTTTGGTCTCGAAACACTAATTAATAAAAAGCTTCCTGAACTTAATATTGGAGATCCCTCGGGTTCAGAAGGGCGTTATTTAGTTGGCAGGTTGCTCGCTATAAGGTTTATGACAACAGTTTGCTTCTGTTTTCTGATCTATCACTTTTTGCCATACTATCTAGATTTCATTGGATATCAGTGGTTGATAGAATTCCGGTGGGCTTTGATCTTTTATTTCTTCGTCATAACCATTGACTCTATTCTGAGTACCTTGTTCATGACATTGCTTCGCTTTAAAACCTTAACCAAAGTGGAAACTTTAGGTGTCTTAATAAATCTGGCATTACTGGTATTGTTCATTCGCCTGGATCATGGAATTTATGGTGTCCTTTATGCTTATATAATTTCAGCAGGCATAACGAGTGTTATTTATTTGTCTTTGGCGCGAGGTCAGTTTTCAGGGTCAGTAAAGAAACCCGAAGTCGGTGACATGAGGCACTTGGCATGGGTATCTTATGGCATCAGTTTTTTGGGATTTGGTCTAATGATGCAAAGTGATGTTCTTTTGCTGAATTATTTCCACGTGGGTCGCGCAGATATTGGACTGTATCATTTGGCAACTGGACTTGGAGGCACAATGTCTTTTCTTTTAGCGGGTGTTGCTCCCATGGCACTATCCTTATTTTCGGAGACTTACACAAGAGAAGGAATCAAGAGTCTTGGAAACCTCTATTGTCAAATTGTTGGGTTTGCTTCTTATTTGACCATCCCCATATTTGTTTTTTGTGTCTTGAATGCATCCCATGTGATTAGCTTTATATATGGTTCTACATTTTTAGAAGGATCTCAAGCATTGGTCTTTTATGCATCCTTTACGGGAGTTCAAATAGCATTAGGAATAAATTTCACGGTATCTTCTTTATACGTTATACATCGGAGGGATGTTGTCTTACGCTCGACGGTTGAAGGGAGTATTTTAAATATTTTATTGAACCTGATACTGATTCCTAATTTTGGCATGATAGGTGCGATAACGGCGACAGGGATTGCGATGGTCTATATGGTTTTACGGCAATTAAAAAAAATATCCACAGAAATGCAAATTACCTCGACTTTTCCCATCATGGGGCAATGTTTTTTGTTTTGTCTTATATCCTCAATTCCTCCTCTGATATTGTCGTGGTTGCATATGGGACATTTGATCATTAACCTGCTGTTATATTTAATAACATTGATTGTATTGCTTGTTTGTATGAAACCCTTTAAGTATGAGCAACGACAACTTATTACAAATGTGTATCCGCAACTAGAACCCTGGGCAAAATGGTTTTTTCGGTCTTCAAAAAATTGACTTAAATAATGAAAAGTATAGAACGCAGTCCTCTCATTTGCCGTATTTGCAATTTTTCAGGAGATAGTCCTGTTTATACAGTTCGTGAAATGATGTATGGATTGAGAGATGAATTTAATTATTTTCAATGTACGCAATGTCAATGTCTGCAAATATCAGAGTTTCCATCAGACATGTCTCCCTATTACCCTCAGGATTATTTTAGTATTTCTCAGAACCCTGAAAACTTATATTCAAGTCCCCTGGTGAGTTGGGCTAGAAGGGCAAGAGATAGCTGTAGTATTTTGAACGAAGGAGTCTGGGGCCGATTGATTAGGCTGTTTTATCCGGAGTGCTTGGATATGGCTAGTTTGAGGCATTTAAAACTGACTCGTAAAAAAAGAATCGTGGATGTGGGATGCGGTACAGGTTTCCTGCTGTACTATCTGAGAGAAGCTGGGTTTGAAAATTTGCTAGGAGTAGAACCTCATATTGCTGACGATATAAGGTACTCCAATGGCCTTGTAATAAAAAAAGCTATGTTAAATGAATTAGATGAAGAACAGGACGTAATTATGTTCCACCACTCTTTTGAGCATATGCCAAACCCTATAGAAACTCTTAGTCTGGTTTGTAGACTAATGTCTCGGGGTGGAACGTGTATGATTAGAATTCCTCTTGTCTCGTCAGAAGCCTGGAAAAAATATGGTACTAATTGGATCCAATTGGACGCCCCACGGCATTTCTTTTTGTATTCTATTGAGAGCTTAAAAATACTTGCCGAGAAAACTAAATTTAAAATAAAAGAAATTATTTATGATTCTAACGAGTCACAATTCTGGGGAAGTCAGCAATTTTTAGAAGATATACCTTTGCTAGCAGAAAATTCTTATGCAA
>JABGTQ010000363.1 GCA_018647025.1 Nitrospina sp.
TCTATCTATTTTTGCTTTGGGAGCATGGTATTGGAAAATTCCACTCAAGGAAGCTGCCTTAGGATATTTATGGATGTGGGCTGAAAATCAAGTTTTGGCAGCAATAAAACTGGTTCCTATAGGACAAACCAGCGGCCAAAACATATTGTCTTCAGTTATTGAAATTATCCCAAACTTAGTATCCACCGGTTTATCTTTAAAAGATGAAGAAATTGGCTATACAAACCCAGGCCAAGGAATTGCTAGCGCTTTACATGAAACTCAGTACACTCGATTATTTAGATCCTGAAGAATTAAAATGAATGAGACAAACAAACAAGTATTACGTATGGGTATTGGAGGACCGGTAGGCTCTGGCAAGACTGCCTTAATCAATGCGCTATGCAAAAAAATGAGAACTACTTATCAAATTGCTGTGGTGACCAACGACATTTATACGAAAGAGGATGCGCAATTTCTGATCCGTAACGAAGCTTTGCCGGAAGAAAGGATTCGCGGGGTCGAAACTGGTGGATGTCCGCATACCGCTATTCGTGAAGATGCATCGATGAACTTGTCCGCAATTGATGAATTATGCCGGAGCTTTCCCGACCTGGATATGGTCATTGTAGAAAGTGGGGGTGATAATCTTGCGGCTACTTTTAGTCCCGAGCTCTCCGATTTGACTATATATGTGATCGATGTAGCCGCAGGTGATAAGATTCCCCGCAAAGGAGGACCTGGAATTACCAAGTCCGACTTGCTGGTCATCAATAAGATTGATTTGGCCCCACATGTAGGAGCTTGTTTAGATGTTATGGAAAAAGATGCTCAGAAAATGCGAGGTGAAAAACCATTCTTATTTAGTGACCTGAAAAATGGTGTGGGAATTAAGGAAATAGAGAGTTTCATTATTAAGCAGGGACTGTTATAAGCCTTACCCTAATAGGTGAAGTCCGGAGCAAAAAATGTTTTTAGTCTATAGATTATTCCAGCCACTACTAATTTTAGTTTTATATGTCTTTGTTGTTTTCGTTAGTATCGAAAGCGTAAGTGCGAAAACAAAAAATATTAAAGTCAGCATCAGCTATAAACCTAAAGTTCATGAGCAGCTAAATGTAAAAAAATTTAAATTAAATCACCCTATAAAAATCTCAAAGAGAGAAATTGTTAACCATCTTGTTTCTCTAAGATACAAGGGGTTATCCATGGGTAACAAGGAGATGGGTGTCTTTTTCCCGGATGAAATTAAAAAATTAGTTCCAATCCTTGTTAAAGCCTTTGCAGGTGTAGACTCTAGGAAAGTTATCCACATTGAATTAAAAGGAAAGACTGGAACAACAGTTGGTGATGCTTTTTCCTTTAAAAATTATTTAAGTTGGCGGTTTGAGTCAATTCATGGAGAAACATTTTTTCAAAAGAATAATGCCCGTGGATGGAGTATTTTTGCATGGAAACTGATGCCTCAAAAAGGTCAGCTTTATTACAAATCTAGTGAAAATAAACGTATACATAAAAATTGGTTGGTTACAAAACTGCATCTTCCTGTTTCTAAAATAAAGGATAGGGCAATTAACGAGTTATCTGATATTTTTGAGGGTGGGGATTTAAATAACAAAATGAATCAAGAACTAGAAAGGAAGCTCAGAAACTTGAAGCATCTTTATGATCAAGGGCTTATTGAGGAAGAGGAATATAAAGTTCAGCAAAAAAAACTTTTTGAAAAACTATTTTAAACAGAACCAACCCGAAAAATAATTAGCTTTAGATCATTAAAAAATCAATACATACCACACTTAAAACTCCCTAAAAATTTAAACTTTATGTTCTTCATAGACCGAATTTTATGCCTTTAAGTTAACCACTTAGGAAAAATAGGTGCTATAAATTAAAGCAGTTTTTGTGTAGCCGAAAATTATAACTTAGCCTTAAAATTCATAAGCCGCTATAATATATGCGTTTATATTAATTTTAGTTAAATGGAACAGAATTTGCTGTAAGAGTTTGATATGTTTAAAGGGAATAATAAAATATTTTTGAGCTCTTATTATTTTGTTAGGGACCAAGCATGAAAGATTTAATCGATCTATTTAACAAACTAGCCAATACATTGTTTACCGGAAAATTGACAATAAATTTTTATAAGGGTAATGTAGGTAAAGTTCAGATGACAAAAACAATAAAAAGCTCAGATATAGAAAGTCTTTGATTTAGAAAGACTTTTTTATTTATATGTAACAAAACAAATTTTTTTAGGACCACCGCCTCAATGCGACGCCGATAAGTCTAATTAATTTAATTTAGTAGAGAAGATAAAAGGAGGAGACAGAATGTTTCATTATTTTAAAGGGAAGTTTTTTGGGTTGTTTACTGCGCTTTTGCTCTGTATGGCTTTGCCTTCGTTGGCGGCTGCTTGGGTCACGGTCAAA
>JABGTQ010000067.1 GCA_018647025.1 Nitrospina sp.
CAAGTTCATTTTGTCAGGGAGGCCGTAGCGACCACCTCTTAAGCGGACTAAGGTACCTTCTTCTGCCATAAGTTTAATTTGATTGCGAAAATCCCGTCGTTGAACCTCGGTGATTCCCAAAGCTAGCGCCAACTCAGAAACCTTCATTGGTCTCACAGCTTTTTTTTTGATTTTTTTTAAGATGCTATCTTTAGACAGTTTCATAAACTAATAGGTGGTAAAATTTTTTAAATATTATTGAAGAAGTGAAGATGGAAAGTTTAAGACTTCTTTAGATTAGATAAAAAAACATATAAATTATAGCACTCTTAAAAAATCAATTATCTGTGCAACATCGTAAAAGAAAATCAATAAGTTATATTTTAGCTTGGAAGCTGCTGTATTGTCGAAACTGAAAAAGAACCGACAATTGAAAGAAGTTTCTACTGGGACCTGCTAAAAGTAAAGATTGTGTTTTTGATTTAGATTGGTAGGTTGACGAGTGAAGTGATTTTGATTTTTGCCTACACTTCTCATATAATCTCTAACTTGTTTTGCTACGACAGACATTTAATTGCTATAGATTAGTAAACTTAAAATACCACATGAAAATTCAACTTGACTGGTTAAGAGAATACGTTGACGTCGACCTTAGCGCTGAAAAACTAGGACATCTGCTCACGATGGCTGGTCTTGAAATCGAAACTGAGGAAACAGTGGAATTAAGTGATGGGACAAAAACCGAAGTGCTGGAGCTGAATGTGACTCCTAATAGAGGGTATTGTCTTAGTTATCTTGGAGTTGCTAGGGAAGTTGCCGCACTTGTAGGTAAATCATTTAGGGTGCCTGACTATGAAGCGGAGTTAGAGGAAAATTGGGGGGAAAGTCCAATAGGCGACAAGCTTAAAGTAGATAATAGTGAGCCAGAATTATGTGTGCGCTACTCCGGAATGGTTATTGAAAATATTAAGCCAGGACCGTCTCCTAAATGGTTGGCGGACCGATTAACTGCAATTGGACTTCGTCCGATAAATAATGTGGTAGACATTACAAATTTTGTGCTCATGGAATATGGCCAGCCTTTGCATGTATTTGATAAGGATTTATTGGAAGGTCCCAGTATTATAGTGCGTCGCGGCAAAGAAGGTGAGTCATTTACAGCTATAGATGGGAGCGATTTAAAATTAGATCAGGATGCTTTAGTGATAGCGGATGATAATAAGGCCATTGCTTTAGCCGGTATCATGGGCAGCGCTAACAGTCAGGTTACAGCGTCCACTCGCCATATTATTTTAGAAAGCGCGAGTTTTAATTCGGTGGTAGTGAGAAAGGGGTCGAAGAAGTATGGTTTGCGATCAGATTCTTCAATCCGGTTTGAAAGAGGAGTTGATATGCACGGCGTAATCTCTGCTCAGGCTCGAGCGGCACTTCTTATAAAGAAATTGGCTGGAGGAACAATTTGTAAAGGAAGAGTTGATCTTTATCCATCTCCTCAACCGATTAGAAATGTGTCGTTGAGAGCTTCTCGTTTAAATCAAGTTCTCGGTTGCTCTCTTTCCGGAGATCAGATAAAGGACTATTTATCTCGACTAAAGCTAGAAGTTTCTTTATTGAAAGATAATGAGACTTTTAATGTGGGTATTCCTAGTTTTCGTCCCTTTCTCCTCAGAGAAATTGATCTTATAGAGGAGGTGGCTCGTTTAAATGGATTTGACAAAATTAACGAGACCAGCCCTGCGGCACAAATCAACCCAGTTCGATTTACTCCAATACAGTCTGCAATAGGCAGCGTTAAAAGTCTTTTAAGAGACATCGGATTTTCTGAAATTATTACATATAGCTTTATTGATGAGTTAGGCGCCAAAACATTTCAATCGGCATTTTCCACCACTAACAAAGTAAACTCAATATCGTTGAACAATCCGATTAGTGTAGACATGGGTTTCATGCGCCCAAGCCTATTGCCTGGATTAGTCCAGTCAGCAATGACAAATTTTAGCAAAGGACAAAAGCATGTGAGAGTTTTCGAATGTGGTAATATTTTTGTGTCAGGGGAAGGAGGCGAACGTGAAGAGAAAATGGTTGTCTCCGCATTTATCTCAGGAGTACAAGAAAATAATGTATGGGAACAAACGGGAAAAAGTTACGATTACTATGATTTAAAGGGAACTCTGAGCGCTGTTAGCAGACTTTTGAAGTTGAAACTAATTGAACACCCTGAACCGGAAAACCCTTTTATGTTAAAGGGCAGGAGCGTTGGGTTGACGGTGGATGGCAAAGCTTGCGGGTATTTGGGTGAATTGTCTCCTAGTATTATTCGTCAATATGAATTACCCAAACATTGTATTGTTTTTGAGCTAGATTTTGATAGGTTGATGTGCGCCTTGCCTAAACAGGTTCGGTTTTTAAATCTTCCTAAGTTTCCGGAAATATATAGAGATATTTCCATCCTCATTGATAAGACAGTTCCTTCAGGCGAGGTGATAGATAGGATCAATCAAGTAGGAGGTCCATTGCTTAGGAAGGTAGAACTGTATGACCATTTTGAGGGAAATAAAATTAAAGAAGGAGAAAAGAGCCTTACCTATGCTTTGACATTCCAGTCAAGCGACAGAACTTTGATTGACGAAGAAGTGAACCCTGTGTTTGAAAAAATTGTAAAGATTTTATCAAGTCAACTGGGAGCTATGCTAAGAGAATGATTTTCACAAGGTTCATTATCTTGAGTTTGTTGGAATCGTCGATTGACCACATCTATTGAGCGATGTTAACCTTTTTTAGAATGGGATTTTTAGACCATAGGGTTATTCTTAAATTCTATTTTTAGGTTTTGTCAATGTCCGTTGAAAAAGTCAAACAATTAGAAGAATTGGTTTCTTCTGGGTTACGATGTTTAGAAAACTTTTACAATGAAAACTGCCGACTTGAGGAGCGAGTGCGGGAACTTGAAAAGGAAAAGGTGACGCTGCTGAAAGAAAATGGAAGAGCGAAAAGTTCACTAGATAAAGTCAATCAATTGGAAGTCTCTCTTCGCAAGTTAACAAAAGACTGCTCTACCTCTCGCGCTAAGATAAAAAATATTTTACAAAAAATTAATAAAATGGACTTTATCTAATTATGCCATCGAAGGAGATTATAGTTTGCGGTAAGGTTTACTCCGTTAAATCGATATCTTCGTCAGTCTCTATGGAAGAAGTAGCGGCTTTGGTTAATATGAAGATGAAGGAATTGTCGGAAGCCAAAAACAAAACATCCATGTTGGATGTGGCAGTATTGACTGCGCTTAATTTAGGGTATGAGTTGTTACAGTTAAAACAAGGCAAACAATCGGATGGCGAGAAACTTAATCAGCACCTTGATGGGATGATTCAAAAGCTTGATAGGTCTTTAGAAAGTATTAAAAAAAAAGTTTAGAGGGTTGCTAATCTTGATAGATATATTCCTTTTGTGTTATTATGTTGATAATAAAATATTATTTTTTTACTTTCCTGTAGTGTTAGTGTAAAAATTTTATTTTTTGAGCCAATGCTTCGAAAACGGGGATGACTTCCTATCGCGGTGTGCATGCCTTCATTGGAGTTATGTCGAAGGAAGCCTGAAGTGGTATACAGATTCCCCACCTGTCATTGTCAGGTTCAAAAAAACATTTTTGCACGACATTGCGGGGAGGGGTCGTTTTTATTTAATGGGACTAATTTGATTTCCTATATTAAGTTTTAAAAGGAAGCTAGATGGTGGGTGTTTATAGAGAGTTCTCTTTGTTCGTTTTTTGATCTAAATAGGTTACA
>JABGTQ010000364.1 GCA_018647025.1 Nitrospina sp.
ATAACCAGAAACTAGCCCTTTGATTTCTCTAGAATTACTGTCAAAACCACCACTTTTTATGCTACACTGGAACTAGCCTTTTAGAGACTACCAGTGCTGTAGCCTCTAAATTGAAAAAAGTTTTTGAGAGACATTTTTCGCTAAGATACTAAATAAACTGGGAGGCATTGCATCCAAGTGGTATTTTGTTGTCGTGCAATAAAATTTATTTTTCTTTCAGGTACTTTTAGTAGTGCCTTAATACTATTTCCTATCAACGTAAATGCAATCCCAGTGGGAGATGCTTACGACATAGGTCAAGCTGAGTTTCAGGTTTCCTCTGGGTTTAATCCTAGAAACGAAGTCACTCCTTTCTTAGACCCATCTTTACAACCAGGGTCAAACAATAATATAAATGAAGAACACCCCATTCCTGATTATATAAAAAAGATTTCTAAGGACCAGCTTTTTCCAACCCACTACCAACAATTACTTGAAATAAACCCTGTAGATCGGATACAAAGTAAAGTTTTTGATGAGGAAGCCTTTCGTTCTGTGAAGAAAATCCGTGTTTTAGATTTTGAGAATAAGACTATGGGTATTTTCAAGGATGATGAAGCCGGGCATGTTTTAGCAAAACAGGTTTCGGGAGAACTACAGTCAATGAAAAACTATTTTATTATTCCGCCTCTTATTATAAATGAAGATGCACAAATCAGAATAGTCGCGCAAGTTCCCTTTAATAAAGGTCGTCAATTTGAATCATCTCCTGTTGATAACAAACCAATTATCCCCACTCTACCTGATTCAAATGACAAGGTAGATGCAGTGATGATTGGGGCGGTCACTAAATATATAAACTCATACCAAGATCGAAACGGAAAAATAAAAAGAAGTCTTTCCAGTAAGATTGAGTTTGGATCATTTCTGGTCAGCACACTTACAGGAGATGTGCTTTGGGGAGCCCGTTTTATTGGATCGCAACCAACAGGGACTCTAAAGTTAGGCACAAAATGGCTCAACAAGAAACAATTTTCAAAAAGAGCAATGACAGAGGTATTAAAATCGTTTCGTCAAAACGACAACGCTTTTAAATAAAAAAAATTTACACAACAAAACCATACCAAGGCCGATCCAAATGAATCGCCGAAATACAACTCGATGCTAAAAGAAGAGCAGACCTTAAAAAAAAATAAGCTTTGGAAAAATTTATTTCTTCTAAACCTATGCATAAGTTTATTACTAATCGGTATTTACTGGGTTCCTGTTAAAATGGTTCAACTAGAAAATTTTGTAGACTCACCCAGCGTGAACCTTCCCAAAGAAGGTGTCGTCCCGATTAGCAACACCCCTGTAGATCAACCTCCAAAAGGTTCTACACCATCAAACCTTCTGGAAACCAAGTTAACAGTAATAAATGCATCATCCGAAAATAACTGGGTATACTTCGATTTTTCTAGAGGGAAGGTTGTTAAAATTCATGACAAAACATCTCTCGAATGGGATTTAGCATTTCGCAGAAGTAAAGTGATCTCCAATGGAGGCGCTACCAATAAATTTGGCAAGGCGGGATTGATCAATCTAGGTTCTTCGCACTTTGATCAAGTCGTAGATGTGCCATTGGACAATTACACTCCAGATATGTCCACACGAACAGAAACAGAAAACCCCATTCTTTTAAAATGGTATTCGTACAACTATCTGACTCATAAACTTTCAGCTAAGCCTAATACTTACGCTATGAAAACAGCGGACAGTAAATATGTGAAAGTTAAATTTCTTGATTTTTACTGCTCCAATAAGGAAACGGGGTGCATCAAGATGCAGTATGTCTACCAGAATAATGGTTCGAATCAATTCAGCAAACCCTCTTCTGGCTAACATCTCCACCACCATATACTTTTTCCTCGTTTACAAAACAAACTGGGTATGTTCAAGGAGCGATGAAGATGTTATTTTGTTCTACACAATTTTAGATAATTTTATTTTGATTTTGGTGCAAGTTGATTTTTATTATCGGAGGAAGCTATGGCAACATTAAAGGGAATACTTTTTAGTAAATACGTAGACAAGGGTCTTAATTCCTTATTGGAAGAGTTGCAAAAAAAATATGGCGAAAAAAAAGGTAGGCGATTTAACTATAATAATATTACCTATGAGGTTAGCCGCAGCAGTCTGGTTGATGAGAACATACAATTTGAGATAAGTTCCAAGATTCCTCAGGATGAACTCAAAGATCGTAAAGATATGAAGGGCTATTTCACTGCAATAAAAAAACTAGCGACCAAGTTTAATAAAAAACCTATCGCCGTAGAAATGGAAAATATAATTATAGATACAAAAAAAAATACTGAAAAAAAGAGAGATTACGTAAAGCTCCTTTACAGCTATCCATTGGATGAGCTTTACAATGAAAATGAAATTTTAAAAAAAACCAAAGGGATGAAACACCAAGCCCAAGGAGAAATACTCTCTTCAGAAGCAAGTGGTGCCTTGACACAGCAAGGTAATTTAGCGCTTCAGTTAGTAAAAGAAACCATCCAAAGTTTGGCTCGCCAAAATATTGAGGCCCTGCTTGATGCAAATAATAAGATAAAAGCATAAACAGTGGGTTAAATACTTATGCACCGATTAGCTTATTACCTAGGAAGAGCATTACAATTATTGGGACTAGCTACCATTACCTCAGTAGTTTTACTTTTTTTTGGCCGTTGGAAAATGGAGCCTCTTCTCTATTTATCCATATTAGGAATCGCTGAGTTTTATGGTGGAACTTGGCTCCTTGAAAGAAAAAAATCATAATGAAGAGACAAAATAAAATTTTGAGGCAACTTTATACACCAAAGTTATTCAATGTTTTTCATCTCCTATAAGGCATGCAAAAATTACTAGAGCAGCCTGGTTTTTTAGCTCCTTCCGGCACTTTCGGAGCCGATCTTAGTTATCTATTAGCAGTACTCTTTACAGGAATGTTTCTTTTCGCCTGGGGGTTGGCAAAAAAAGGACTGGGCACTCAACACCATAAATTAATTTTTGTATCCATGGTATCAATGCTGGTTTACTTTATTGGATATTACTATGCTCGACAGTTGGGTGTATTGTCTTTTGAAGGGAAAGAGGGTTTTGGTGGTCCACAAAATATATACGATAACATATTCGTACCCACTCTAACCACGCATCTCATTCTAGTATGTCTGGGGCTTATTTTTTCTATATATATGATTTTTCAAGGATTTCGTGCGTGCGAAAAAATCGATGGCAACTATTTTCTCCAGAATAAAGAATTACAAGCAAATCCGAAAATTTTTAAATCGACCATGATAACCCTTGTATTACTTTGGGCAGGGAATCAATTGGTCCTCACATTCATCCGACACAAATCCTTTGCTGCGAGTCTAGCCTGGGCAATCATTTTCGGTGTTATAGCCCTCACAATCTATCTAGAAAAATATATTGAAAAATCCCTGCCTGATGGAGCTCAGCGTCACAGAATACTGGGGCGAGTGACTATGGTAATTTTTGCCTTAATTTTGGTAACGAGTACCTTAGTTTACCTTATGCTATACGTCATTTATCCGAAAATATAGTTATTAGAAGTCTTATTAAGAAGGATGTGGGATTAACAATCCTTAAGAAA
>JABGTQ010000365.1 GCA_018647025.1 Nitrospina sp.
CTTTATAGGTTCAAAGAAATATTTTTGCACGACATTGCGGGGAGGTTTCTGTTTTTTTTAACGGAATTAAGTTGATTTCCTCTATTATGTTTTAAAAGGGTAGCTAGATGGTGGGTGTTTATAGAAAGTTCTCTTTGTTCGCTTTTTGATCTAAATAGGTTACAAGTAAAGCAAGAGGCCTTGTTTTTTTAATGAGGCTGTCTAGTATGTTGATGCGAAACTCAAGTTTTTAAAAGATTGCCATAGTTTATTCGGTGATATGTTAACCCAACCCACCTTTCGCTTTAATGCGTTTTCTTGCATTTTGCCAGTATATTAAGACATTTTTTGGTTGTTATGGGAAATTTGAGCATTTTTCTTTGATGTTAATTTGCTCGCCTTACTTTACATTGGTATGACAGGGGTTCGAAAACCTAACTGCGTTTATAATGAGGTTTTGGATGAAGTTAGCTACCAATTTGACATCGATAACCCAGGCTAAAAATGAGATCCGACAGGATATTATCAAAAAACGCGGAGAGCTTGGTGGTTTAGAAAAAAATGAGAAAAGTCTTGCCATTTCTAAACGTTTGTTTGGGATGGATGAATTTAAGAAGTCCAAAACCGTTTTTTGTTTTCTTTCGACTTTATTTGAAGTGCAAACAGAGAAAATAATTAGGGAATCTCTACGGTTGGGAAAGCATGTTTTGGTTCCATTGATAGATCCTGAAGAGGGAAATTTACAGGCAAGTCGTATTCCTTCGATGGATATAGATTTTATGATAGGAAAGTATGGTATTAAGCAGCCTACTCTTAAATCTAGGGATATAGTGGCTTGTTCAAATATAGATTTTGTCGTAGTCCCAGGCTTAGCGTTCGATAATATTGGGAATCGAATTGGATATGGAGCTGGATTTTACGATAAATTTTTTAAAAAGATCTCCAGTGATGTGACCCGAGTTGCAGTGAGTTATGATTTTCAACTTTTTAATTTAGTCCCACACTCAGATTTAGATGAACCTGTTCATTTTTTGATTACAGAAACTAAAGCGCTGAGATGTCTTGATTCATAAGATGTTAAGGTTTAATTAGGTACCTATTGTCGAGGTAATTAATATGCATATTTTTACGGCGGTTAAATTTAATTTTTCCACCCTGATTGTAGGAATGCTTTTGGCAGCCTTGATTGGGTATTTGATTGGTTATTTCTTGCGCAAAATAATAAGTCAGTACCAGATTAAAGAAGCTGAAGCCAGAAAGATCATGATCATTGAAGAAGCTGAACAGGAGGTGCAAAATAGGTTTAAAGCTGCTGTTGTTGAAGGCAAAGAGCAAGCATTAGTTGAAAAAGAAAAAATTGAAAAAGAAGTTCAGGTTAAGCGTGATGAATTACGAAATCAAGAGCGTAGGATTCAACAACAAGAAGATGATTTGAGACACTCAAAAGAGGGGTTGTTAGGCTTCGAAAAAGAGTTAAGCGTTAGGATGGAAGAAGCAGAAAAAACTAAACAGTCGGGCTTAAGTGAAAAGTTGCGTTATGAAACATTAGCTGAAGAGGAAATGAAAAAACTTGAACAAATCAGTTCCCTTACTGCAGAACAAGCTGTAGAAGAAATTAAGGCGAAAGTTATTGATTTAGCTCTTCTGGATGCCGCAAAAGATGTAAAGAGAATTGAAGAGAAAGCACAGAATAATGCAGAGGAAGAGGCAAGGAAAATTATTACCATGGCGGTGCAGAGATTGGCGTCTGACAATGTTGCGGAGAGTACAGTCTCTGTGGTATCTCTTTCAGACGATTCGATTAAGGGACGGATTATAGGGCGAGAGGGTAGAAATATTCGTGCTCTTGAACAGGCCACTGGGATTGATCTTATTATTGACGATACCCCGGGAGCAGTAATATTATCTGGGTTCGATCCGATACGCCGAGAAATTGCCCGCCTTACACTAGAACAGTTGATATTGGATGGACGTATTCATCCAGGAAAGATTGAAGAGGTTGTGGCCAAGTGCCAAAAGGAAATTGCAATACAAATAAAGAAAGCAGGAGAACAAGCGGTTATAGACTTGCAGGTAGATAATATAAATCCAGAGATGGTAAACATGTTAGGTCGACTTAAATACCGCACAAGCTACACACAAAATGTTCTTGAGCATGTTAAGGAAGTTGCTAGAGTTTGCGGGTTTATGGCTGCAGAGTTGGGTTTGGATGTTCAGCTTGCTAAACGTGCTGGTCTTTTACACGATATTGGTAAGTCTATTGACCGTCAAACCGATGGTACGCACACTCAATTAGGAATTGATGTTGCCAAGCGGTTTAATGAGCATAAATATGTTGTTAACGCTATTGGTGCACACCATGAAGACATAGAGCCTGAATCTCTTTACGCTGTTTTAGTTATAGCCGGAGATACTATCTCGGCTTCTCGCCCAGGAGCTCGCCGTGAAATGCTAGAAACTTACGTAAAGCGAATGACAAAACTGGAAGAAATTGGAGACTCTTTCAACGGCGTTGAAAAAACTTATGCGATTCAAGCTGGGCGTGAGGTCCGTATTGTTGTTGTTCCTGATATAGCCTCAGATGAGGATTCTAATATATTGGCTAAGAGTATCGCTAGACGTATAGAAAAAGAAGTAACGTATCCTGGGGAAGTTAAAATTACTGTTATTAGAGAGACTCGTTTTTCGGAGGTGGCGCACTAATATTATTTTTTTTGCGGTAGCATTACTTGTTGGAAACGAGAAGCATAAAACTATTTAACTAAAGAATCTCCGAGATTAAAGCCAGCCAATAGTCTAATTAAGACTCTGATTTGTATTGTGTATCTTTTAGAAAAAAATACCTAACTTCAGGTTCTTTTATTTCTCAAAACTAACTGATTAAATTTAATGGAAGAGTCAACAGATTTAGTGAAGCTTCGCAGAGATAAGCTTTCGCAATTGTGCTCCAAGGGTATCAATCCTTATATTAATAGCTTTAAAGTTAAAGATACTTTTAGTTCATTAGCTGATAATTTTTTCGAGAACTCCAAGGAAGAACTTGAAGGATTAGGGAAGCAGTGCTTGGTTGCTGGGCGCATGATGGCGAGACGTGGTCATGGTAAAACCACTTTTTGCCACATTAAGGACCGTACAGGTCAAATGCAAGTATATATACGTAAGGATGCGATTGGTGAAGAAAGTTACGAGATATTTAGTCTTTTCGATATTGGAGATTTTATTGGTGTGGAGGGGATGTTGTCTAAGACTAAAACTGGTGAACTTACAATCTTTGCAAAAAAAATTACCTTGTTAGCAAAATCGCTTTTACCACTTCCCGAAAAATGGCATGGATTAAAGGATGTTGAGCTTAGATATCGCCAAAGATATGTTGACCTAATAGTTAATCCTGAAGTGAAAGATGTTTTTATTTATAGGAGTAAGGTTATACAGGCGTTACGTGAGTTCCTTAATCAGAGAGACTATCTGGAAGTGGAGACACCAATGATGCAGTCCATTGCAGGTGGTGCGACAGCAAAACCATTCAAGACACATCACAATGCTTTAAATATGGATCTTTATCTTAGAGTAGCCCCTGAGCTTTACTTAAAAAGGCTGGTAGTGGGCGGCATTGAGAGGGTTTATGAGATTAATAGGAATTTTAGAAACGAGGGGATTTCTACTAATCATAATCCTGAGTTTACTATGGTTGAGTTTTATACAGCGTATGCTGACTATAATGACCTTATGGATTTGACTGAAAAGTTGTTCCACTATATATGTCAGAGTGTATTCGGTAAGCTGATCTTTGAACTTACTTGTGGTAAAGATAAAGCTATTCGAAATGAAACCATTGATTTTTCTAAGCCCTTTGGGAGAAAAACATTTAAGCAGTCTTTGGTCGATATTGGAGGAATGGCATTAGAAGATATTAATGATTGCCAAAAATCTATTTCGTATGCTCTGGAAAACAAGGTGGCCTTGGAAAAAAAAGATAGCCACGCAAAAGTATTAGGAAAGTTATTTGACCACTTTGTTGAACCAAATTTGATTCAGCCCATTTACATAACAGATTATCCTTTAGCACTTTCTCCTTTATCAAAAAAGAAAGAGGAAGACCCTTCATTGGTCGAGCGCTTTGAATTGTTTGTAGGGGGGAAAGAAATTGCTAACGCTTATACCGAGTTAAATGACCCAATAGACCAAAAACAAAGATTCGAGGAGCAAGTTTGTGACCGGAAAGAAGGAGATGAAGAAGCTCATATGATGGATCTAGATTTCATCCGTGCCTTGGAGTATGGATTACCTCCAACCGCGGGAGAGGGAATCGGGGTAGATCGATTGGTTATGCTGCTTACTAACTCTCAATCTATCCGTGACGTTATCTTATTTCCTCAATTAAAAAAAGAGTCTTAAGTGAATATAATAAACCTTAACCTGAATAGTTTTTCTAGATGAAGTCAATGGATTCTTTAAAAGTTTCTTTGGCCCAGTTGAAAATTTTATTTGTGGTCTAAAAACCTTTAATCCTACCAACCATCATGTCCTACGAATTATTCGTAAGCATTCGCCACCTTAGTGCTAAAAAGTCCCAAAAGTTTATTTCTCTTAATACCTGGATATCAATAGCTGGTGTAGGACTGGGCGTTATGGCTCTTATTGTGGTGATTGCAGTTATGTCAGGGTTTAGTAAAGATCTGCGTGATAAAATATTAGGAACCAATTCCCATATAGTTGTGTCAAACATGAACCAGTCTATGGTAGAGAATTATAATGATATTCTTAAAAAAATACGTTCTATGAAAGGAGTTACCGCTGCGGCGCCGTTTATTATGAATCAGGTGATGTTAATTAATGGCGATAGAGTTTCAGGTGTTGTTGCGCGGGGAATAGACCCAGATAGCGAAGGGGTCGTTTCTGATTTAGGGAAAAATATGATATCCGGAAAAGTGTTTGATTTGAAAGTAAAACCTAATCATTTTAAAAAAAAAAATCGGCAGGGGAAAAAAAGAGCTGGAATAATTTTGGGGAAGGAACTTTCGCGTCGAATGGGCGTCGGAGTAGGAGATATTGTGTCTATGGTTTCTCCTGTTTCACGGGTGACACCTGTTGGGCTTATCCCAAGAATGAAACTATTTAAAGTGGTTGGTGTGTTCGAGTCGGGAATGTATGAATATGACGCGAATTTATCATTCATCCTCTTAAAATCAGCTCAAAAATTTTTTTCAATGAAGAACGGTATTTCTGGGATAGAGATAAGAGTTGCTGACATCGAGCAGGCTGGAGATATCGCATCTATAATTCAGAAAGAATTAGGTTTCCCTTATCTTGTTCGTGACTGGATGCGTATGAATAGAAATCTTTTTTCTGCTCTCAAACTAGAAAAAATAGTTATGTTTATTATTCTTATTCTAATTATTTTCGTGGCTGCGTTTAATATAGTAAGCACACTATTTATGTTGGTAATGGAGAAAGCTAAAGAAATAGCGATTTTAAAGTCTATGGGAGCCAGTTGTACCAGTATAATAAAAATTTATAGCTATCAAGGCTTAGTAATTGGTCTTGTAGGAACACTTTTAGGTTGTGCTGCGGGCTTTGTTATAGTCCCTAACTTAAATGAAATAGTTGGTTTTATAGAAGTTGTCTTTGGGATTGAAGCATTTCCGAGTGATGTTTATTATCTTGATAGCCTCCCATCTAAAATCCAGTATATGGATTCGTTGTTAATTATTATTTTTTCAGTTGTAATTTGTTTAGCCGCATCACTTTATCCAGCCTGGCGAGCATCGAAGATTGACCTCGTTGATGGATTGCGTTATGAGTGATTCAAATCCCAAAAAAATTATTTTGCCATACTTGCTTGAAGCCATAGATTTGTACAAAAATTATAAGACCGCCGAGCAGGTGCTTCATATCTTATCGGGAGCCAGCCTTAAATTGAAAGCTGGGGAAATGTTGGGCATAATAGGAGCTTCAGGGGTTGGGAAGAGTACTTTGTTACATGTCCTTGGTGGGTTAGATCTTCCAGAAACAGGGCAAGTTTTGTTTCATGGTGAAGACATTTGCTCTAAAGAAAATACATATCTTGAAAACTTTCGAAACCAAAGAGTAGGGTTTGTATTTCAGTTTTTCAATCTCCTGTCTGATTTTACAGCTTTGGAAAATGCTATGTTCCCAGCTTTAATTTCTAGGGTTGATAAAAGAGAAGCTCGCGAACTGGCAGAAGAGCTTTTGGTTCAGGTTGGGCTCAAGGATCGTTTGAATCATAAACCAAGCCAACTTTCTGGTGGGGAAAGTCAACGAGTGGCCTTAGCTAGAAGTTTTATAAATAAGCCAGATCTTATACTTGCGGACGAGCCGACCGGGAACTTAGATCAAAAGGCAAGCGATTCCTTGATAGAGCTGATTCAATCTCTCAACCATAAGCTTCAACAAACAGTAGTGATTGTAACGCACAGTCAACGAGTTGCTTCAAAAATGAATCGTATTGTTGAACTTGTAGACGGTGTGATTAACCCAGTAGAAAAAGGTGTTTTTATTTAAAAAAATTTTTAAGAAGAAAAAACCAGCTAAAAAAAATAATTCATGAACTTAGGTGATGTAGCAAAAAAAATAAATGGGAAAGTAGAAGGTGATTCCTCAATAGATATCACTGGTGTGAGTTCTATCGAAATAGCAAAAAAAGGTCATATTACATTTGCCAAAGGAAAAAAATTTCTCGAGAAACTTAAAAAATCAAAGGCTTCAGCGGTTTTAGTAGAGACTAAAGAAGAGATAAGTATGAGCCAAATTATTTCCTCTAATCCAGAGTTAGCATTTGCTAGGCTACTTGATTACTTTCACCCTGAGCCAAGACCAAAACCAGAAATTCATTCTTCAGTTGTACTTGGATTGAATGTAAAGCTAGGCAACAGAGTCGCTCTGTCCCCCTTTGTCTCTATAGGTGATAATGTTCGCATCGGTGACGATGTTGTAGTTTACTCTGGTTCAGTGATTGGTGATAACTGTGAACTTGGGAAGAGTACTCTGATTCATGCTAACGTGACGCTTTATCGCAATACAATAATAGGAAGCTCTGTGACGATTCACGCTGGAGCTGTTATCGGCTCGGACGGATTTGGCTATACTGCGGATGACAAAGGAAGGCATATCAAAATCAATCAGATTGGAAATGTTGTAATTGAGGATAACGTAGAAATAGGAGCAAATTCTTGTGTAGACAGAGCAGCGACAGGAACAACACTAATCAAAAAAGGAACTAAAATTGACAACTTGGTACAAATTGCGCATAACTGCACTATTGGAGAGAATTGCATATTGGTTGCGCAAGTAGGAATTGCTGGCAGCTGTAATCTTGGTCGACATGTTGTTTTGGCAGGGCAGGCAGGCCTTTCTGACCACGTTACAGTGGGAGATAATGTAACTTTAGCAGCAAAGTCGGCAGCTCTACGTGATATCAAGGACAATAGTGTCTATGGAGGAATTCCTGCCCTTCCACTGAATATCTGGAAACGGAGCGTTGCGGTTTTTGCCAAACTTCCCGATTTGTCTCGTAAAATTAGGGACTTAGAAAACCGATTAAACAATATTGAAAAAAAAAATATTGATCAGTAGTATTGCTTTAATAGATTGTAAGTTCAATTGCTTAATAATTAGTGAGTTGATTTCATGTTTCGTAATAGATGGGTAGCCCTGTGTTTGCCTTTTTTTTTCATTAGCCTTGCGGTTAACTTAAACGCATCAATGACTGATGAGCAGATAGAAAAGCATATTGCGTTAAAGCTTAAGCGAAATGATCGAATACTTAAATTTAATGAGAAGTCGATAGGCAATGAAGGAGCAAAGTTTTTAGCGACGTCTCCACAGTTGAAAAGTGTAGAAACACTAGTTATCTATAAAGGGGGCATTCGAGACGAAGGTATTCGTGCACTCGCTGATTCAAGAAACCTTGTTCAATTGACAGCACTATACTTAGAAAACAACCATATTACGGATCAAGGTGTTAAAACTATAGCCTCGTCGGAGACATTTAAAAACCTACGAGTTTTGAATCTATATAGAAATAAAATTACAGATAAAGGGGCTCAGGAAATTGCAGAATCAGAAACTTTATCTAATTTAATTGAAGTGAACTTAAACTTTAATTTGATAGGTGATGAGGGGGCAATCAGTTTGGCAACGTCTTCTAGTTTGAGTCAATTAAAAATAATTGGTCTTGCTTACAATCAATTGAGCCGAAATGGTAGCGAGGTGCTTAAAAAATTTAATATTTTGCAGGATATTAATAATTTTAAAAAATCTAAACGTATAAATCAGATTGGTGAATTGATACATGGAGATTTAGGGGTTGAAGTGCTTGTAGAGTTTTCTCATGCTTCAAAACTTAGTGATCTAGATCTTAGGGACAGCAATCTCACGGACAAATCTGCTATAGCTATTGCAAACTCAGAGAGTTTTAAAGGACTATTTTCGATGAATCTTTCTGGTAACAGAATTACTGATATTGGGGCTAAAGCACTGGCAGGTTCAAAAAATTTTGGTCAACTAAAAATACTTAATCTAAACTTTAATGTTATCGGCGATTTAGGTGCCAGGGCCATAGCAAAGTCAATTCATCTAACTAACCTTAAATCATTAAAATTAGGACAAAACCGAGTTGGGGAAATTGGTGCAAAAGCTCTCAAAAGTTCA
>JABGTQ010000366.1 GCA_018647025.1 Nitrospina sp.
AATTTATTGTCTCCAAAACTAATCGGAATCATTATTTTCTGTGGCATGGCGCTTCGTGAAACATTAAGTGGTTTTTCTAACCAGCCAGGTAAAATTGCAATTATCTTACTCACCAAATAATGAATAGATACATAGTGTACATATTTTTCCGATCTTAATATTTTAAAGCCTGCTTTATTCAGTAACTGCTCGGTTGTCTTGGTTTTATAATAAAACAAGTGCATTTCCATTAACCAAGGCCAGTGTTTACCCATTATTTTTGGGATCCAATTATCGATATCAAGTGTGGAAAAGCAAAAAACACCATTCTGCTTCATTATAGAATTCGTCTGGGTAAGAAATGCTGAAGGATCACTCAGATGTGCTAGTACATCCCACGCAACAACAGCATCATAATTTGACGAGAAGTCTTTGATATTGTCCTCAAGTGTGCCTGTTCTAGTGTTAATATTCAGTTGGCTTCTTGCATACTCCGCTGCCCATTTTGACGGTTCAATCCCAATATAGTTCCAACTTTTATATTTTTTTGTGAATGTGTCTAAAAAAAATCCGCAATAAGAACCAACTTCAAGAAGATCTCCTTTGTCAGACAGAAATGGTGAAATTTGTTTCAATGATTTTTGAAAAGTTCTATAGAGAGATTTTTTATTTAACAAATATGTAGGATCCTCAACTTCAGCATAGATGGTTAGATATTATTTGGATAACTTGACTCAAGGACAAAAACTTAAATCGCACACAAGGCAATTTACTACCTGAGGTTTTGATTTATGTTCCAGGCTTTTACTCTTATAGGCTTGCGCTCCTGCAATGTCATTAAAAGTGTCTTCATGATTTATTTCTACAATACACTGACTTTTGCAAAAGTAACAAGAAGTCTTTATTTCTGCAGGATTGCTTAACTGTGTTTGTTTTTTATAAAATCTTGACCGGAACAAATATGCGAGCTTGTACATACTCCTGAATATCTCAGTTTTTGGAATTTTTGAATTACCGTGAAAGCGATCCTTAAAGTGTATTGGAACTTCCGCCATTACTGCATCAACACACTTTAGTTCATAAACACACTCTAGGAAAAACGAGTAGCCATTTGATTTTATTGCACTAAGATTCAAGTTGTTAAACAAGCTTACTCGAAATGCTCTGAATGAAGTCGTGCATTCGTGTATCTTAATTCCAAGAGTCAATCTGGCTAATTTATTCGCTATCAGACTCACCCATTTTCTGTAGCCTTCATAATCACTTTTTCCGCCCTTCATGTAACGTGAACCAATCACAAAATCTAAGGTTTCTAACTTTTCCAACATTTGCGGAATTGTGCCTGGTGAGTGTGAAAAATCTGCATCCATGGTAACCAGTTGATCATATTCATTTTTCAAAGCATAAATCATGGCAGCTCTATGTGCTGACCCCACTCCCATTTTTCTTGGTCTGTGAATAACAGTTAGGCAGGTGTGTGTTGCACTGAGTTTTTCGAGGATTTCTTTTGTACCATCAGTCGAATTATCATCAATAATTAAAACATTATAGTCTGGAGAAATCTTAATTATATCGAAAAAAAGATCTGAGATATTTAGATTTTCGTTATAAGTTGCTATAAATACTAAAATTTTGTTTTTCGACATCTGTCTTATGTTTTTTCTGTGAGTTATGAACTCATAGACATTAATTGAGTTAACAAGAACAATAATTTAAATGTAAGACACCTTAATTTGTAAGATTGCTTTTGTTTGTTCGTTTGTAAACAATAAGATGGTTAAATCCAGGTACTTTACGAGCTTGAGAATCCATTGACAACTCTTTCAGGCAAAGATTCATGTCATTTATACCGTAATACCCCAGCTGAGGAACTAAGACAACATATTCAACCGGAATACTTCTAATAGAATAAACGTGAGATACCATTCCACATAGATTACCCTTAATCTGAATGTACCATTGAAGTTTTTCTCTTAGAAATAAAGGACCAATACTACTTTGCACAGCAATCCTTTTTCCTTCAGACATGCTATCAAACCTTTTTAACTCACTTAATATTTGTAAATCCGTAGATGAGGGGATTGATTCCCATAAAATACGCATCGGGCTTGCTGGTAACAACACAAATACAAACGCTGACCAAAGTAACGTTAGCCCATGAAATAATCGTTTCTTAACATATCTTTTGATAAAGTCTGATGAAATGACCTGATGTAAACAAAGAATAACAGAAATAAATAGCAGCGGAGCAGTTAAGTCGTCATAATGAAAACTAGTAGAATAAAGATTTTTCGCAGTTGCCAATAAATTCACGCCAATTGCGGGCCCTGCAATAATCCCATATTTCCAATATATTATAGGCAAAAAGCCAAAAGGTATTAATAACTTGGCAAGATATATTAGTTTTCCGTTCACATCTGCAAATAATGAAATATTTTCGATATTACCAGCGGTCCAAGCCGGAGCATAATTTCTGTAATAAGGCATTATGACCCACATAATTACTACAATTGCAGATATTCCTAATATTACAAAAATTAAACCGCTTTTTTTCTGTTGAGTATTTAGAATCATATATAGACCAAAGCCTATCATTACACTCGCTAAATGCTCCTTTAAACCTATCAAAAACAAAAATACTAGTATCATCTTCCACCACTCTTTTTTTTGCAAACATAAAAAAGAATAAAAAATTGCAGGAGCAGCCAATGAGGAAGGATGAAAAGCGAAATAAGAGCTGTTTACAATAGGAGCATAAAAAAACAACCAAAATATAGATAACGCTAATCCAACATAATAAGCATGCTTTTTTTCTATAAACACGTTGTCACATATTTTCCAAATCAATATCGGTGATACAATTAAAGCCAGGACTTTACTCAATGTCATCCAATGTGAACTTGGATAGAACCAATAAAATATACTCAGAAAAGACATGGATGGAGTGAAGTGATCCGCCCAGTTGTGTACCAAAAAATATGAAGAGTAAAATTTGCCTTTTGATGTGTTAAATAAAATGTCGCTGTAATATCCCACATCCCAAATATTCCACTGAAAAGAATATAGTTTAAAAACTGCTGTCGCAGCTAGCACAATTCCATGAAAAAATAATAGCCAGAGAAGTCTTCGATGAGTAGCCAAGGACATAATAGTCTCGATACTACCAGATAATTTTTTAAAATTATTGCCACAAAAAACATTATAGGCCATGATAAGCACACCCACCAAAACAGGCGCCATGTATAAATCACGCCCTGCCAACCCAGACCACCAAACCAATAAGCCTAAGATAAACCAGTTTAATCCATGGCTGTCTTTATTTCCCCAAAATTGCATCTTGGCTAAATTATCTACCATGATTTTTTTGCTAAAATAATTTGATCATTATGTTTATTCTTCAATCAACTATATTAATTTATAATTACTCATTGAACTAGCGCTACAAAAATACAAAGACATTTTTAACTATGAAGTTCATCTAAAGTTTATATTTAGTTGCTGCGTGAGCGTATTTCAGTCGAAATTATCCCTGCGAATCCTGAATAGTAAGTTGAATTTTGCGTCTGCCGCGGAAATCGTTAAAACCCAAATTAACGGCGAGTTGTGACGGTGATTTTTCCGTATATGTTTCTGCGCGATTCCAGCCTATAATTTCAACATTACCGTTTACTTGCCATTTAACATGTTTCTCTTTGAGTAACGAAAATTGTGTTTCCGGAGTTCCTATCGAAAAAAGCGGTTCCTGATTTCCTTCACCAAAAGGCTGGAGACGCTCCAACTGATCAACAAACATGTTGGTTAATTTTGGAAACTCAAGGTAGCCGTCGAGTTGTAATTTTGGTTCGATTGATTCAGGAATATTTTTCCGGCAAAAAGCAAAAAACCGCTCCCGGAATGCGTCTATATTTTCCGGAATCAATCTGCAGCCGGCAGCGGCGGCGTGTCCCCCGAAACGTTCCAGCAAATCCGCACATTCCGCAAGTGCATCCTTCAAATGTAATTCCGGGATGGAACGTCCTGAACCTTTCAACTTTTCTTCACGCTCGCTGAGAATCAGCACAGGCTTATAAAAACGTTCCACCAAACGGGTTGCGACAATGCCATTTATACCCTCGTGAAATTCCGGAGAAGTCAAAATCAAAGCCGGATTATGCTTTTGTTTTTCTGCAAGAGCAAGAGCTGTTACCAGCATCTCTCCTTCTTTTTCACGTCTTAGAATATTTGTAGCATCAAGTTTTTTTGCCATTTTTTCTGCTTCTTGCTGGTCGTTTGAGAGCAAAAATTTTACGGCCATATCCGCATCTTCCAAACGTCCGGCAGCATTCAGCAAAGGAGCAAATTGAAAACCTAGAGTACGTGAAGTTATGGTTTTAACATTTTTCAATTTCTGCAGAACCCGAATCGCGAGCCTCGGTTTTTCATTCATCACACGCAGTCCGTGATGTGTCAAAATCCGATTTTCATCCACCAGCGG
>JABGTQ010000367.1 GCA_018647025.1 Nitrospina sp.
AAAAAATTAAATGCTGAATTTCAGGATATAATTGTAGAAGGTCTTTTAAAGTCCACTCCACCCCATGAACAAGAGTTAAAGAATAAAGAATATCTTACATTACCCCGCTTATCACTACATTTTGACAAGAAAGGGTATGGCAGACTCAATCAATTAATTGAAGCTATCAATCAATCCTGACCACCAAAAATTTATAATAATTCATACATATTAAAAATAAATTACAAATTTATAGTCTTATAAAATATTTTACTGCAAAAATAAATACATTTTATTGATAAAAAAATATTTATTTGCATGTATTTAGTAAATCAAGCTTTATACCTTTCGGTTTTGGCCTAAATATTGCTTAATTATTAAAGATACAGATAAGGTTGTCTGAAATAATTAAGGATAATACTAATGAATCTAAGAAAAAACTTGGCAGAGGGCGAAATTATTTTTCATGAGGGCAGTCTAAGTGATTGCGCTTATATAATTGGTATGGGTTCAATAGAAATCTATACAACTACAGCCCAAGGTAAGAAAACTCTAGGGATTCTAGGTGAAAATGAGATTTTTGGAGAGATGGGCCTAATAGACGGCTTACCCCGTTCAGCCACAGCTAGGGCTTGCGAAACCTCAGTGATTTTTATTTTAACTGCTCAAACGTTTGAACAATTGGTCCACAAAAATCCCAAGGCCCTATTGCCTATCTTGAAAATTTTGACCCATAGATTGAGGGAAACAGTGATTGCTTTGAAAAAAGGCTACAAACTTCCAGGCGCAAACAGACGCTTGACCGCTTAAAAATTTTAGCCTTTATTTCGTGGCTAGTCTGATTAAATCGTTAACAAAAAAAAACTGCGGGGGGGGGGCATCACCAAGTTGAATAAAGTAAGCCCTACAAATAAAGTCACTCTGTCAGACACAACAACATTATCTAAATTTACACAGAAATGGAGACTGGCAGAATAAAAGCTATGAACTTTAGACCCCAAGAGCTGGAAACTCTTGGCCTCTTATTACGATTACTTTTCGCATAGATTCAAGATTCTTATAAGTTATCAAGCCTTAAGAATCATTCTTTCTGAGCAGTCTAACAAAAGCAAACTATCTACCCCGTAACATACATATTTACAATGGGTTATATTCCATGTACAATCACAATAGTTAAAGGTAAAGTTTATTCCATTAAAAACCGTTTTAGAAAATGTGAGCCTTGGTGATTAAACGATTTGCCTCTTATTCGCGAGTTAACTTTGTATATTATATACAGAAAACCCCAACGCTTTCTGACTTGCTCAAAGATCACTTGTTATTGTAATTCTAATTGGAAGGATTATCGTTGAATAAGACCCTCATTTACGAAACTTTCAAACCTCAGATACAATCAAAATATGAGCCCACAGTTATCCAGAGGAATGATACAGCGAGAACTTGTTCATCTCAAGATCCCTTGACTAAGCCTCCTAAAATCCTGATCGTTATTCCAGCCCATAACGAGGAAAAAAACATAGGCGCGGTTCTCAAAGGCATACAAAAGCAATCGCCAGGGTTTCCCATATTGGTGATCAATGATGGTTCTTCTGATAATACAGAAAAAGTAGCCCTAGAACACAACGCCGAAGTAATTTCCTTACCTTACAACTCAGGCTATGGTATTGCATTGCAAACAGGATTTCTATATGCAGTAAAAAATGATTTTTCGATCGTCGTTCAAATGGACTCCGATGGCCAGCATGATCCGGCAGACATTAAAGACCTGATCGAAGCAGTTCGAATGAAAAACTGCGACGTTGTGATTGGCTCACGATTTTTGAGCAAAGAGTCTTACAAATCTTCTCTGGCCCGCCATGCCGGAATGTTATTATTTGGCGGTATTGCCTCTTTTTTGTGTGGACAAAAAGTCACCGACCCTACTTCAGGGTTTCAGGCTCTAAAGGGACAGGCAATTGAGTTTGCCGCTAGCGATAATTATCCTCCCGACTACCCAGATGCTGACTTTATTATTCTATTGAACCGTTGTGGATTTAAAGTTAAAGAAATCCCGGTAACCATGCACGCTAGCCCAGAAAAAGAATCGATGCATCACGGACACAAAACGATTTACTACGTTTTTAAAATGTTTCTTTCAATTTTTGTAACCTTATTAAGAAGATCTACAAAGAGGTAACCCATGCCCCCACGAATTCAAATAATCTCAATTTTAATATGCATACTTCTAGTCGCATATGTTTTTGAACTAGTAAGAAGAAAGCACTTGAGCGAAGAATACTCAATGGGTTGGCTGGTCACTGGAACCTTAATGCTCATCCTTTCTGTTTCTGATGACGCAATACGTTGGGTCTCAGGTCT
>JABGTQ010000368.1 GCA_018647025.1 Nitrospina sp.
AATAAATAATAAAAGGTCTTTTTCGCGAGTTTGATTTAACATGAACCTTTTAATAGGTATTTCTGCAAGCTTTAAAGCCTCAAACTGGCCTAGTTCTTCTTCCATATAGGGCTTTAATGCACTCTCATTTATTTCACTCCAAACTGGACCCATAACAAACATAGTCAAAAATAAGGCAAGCCCAATAAGAATTTGCGTAGGTGGCGTTTGTTGGGTCCCCATGGCCTGTCGTAAAAATGAAAGAACAATAATTATTCTTGCAAAAGAAGTCGTCATGATCAAAATCGCGGGGGCAAGGGTCAAGATTGTCAGTAAGACCAAAATTTGCAAGGCACTTGAAACTTTTTCCGGGTCATCTGCATTCTCAAAACCAAGAGTGATATTTGGAAGTGGAATCGCTTCTGACTCGGAAACAAAGCTTGTTACAAAAAATAAACTTAAGACCACACACCCACATAAAATTATTTTCTTCAAGTCAAACATTATGCAGTCCTCAGCTTTCTCGTATGGCGTCTTATTTTTTCCGTAACAGCATCAACAGAATCTTGCTTAACAGATTTAGTACCGGAAAACTGTTTGAGGTATTTAGAAAACATGTGAGTAGCATTGGATGAAGCCAATGAAGTATTTGCCGGGACATTCTTGGAGTCTCCCTGCTTCCAGTCTTTTGGAGAGCTATTACCGCCATGTGCATTCTTAATTTCTTCTATTCGACCAGGTTCACGAATACTTGTCAGCAATGAAATGTTCTGATCTGAAATTCCAAGCACTAAAATTTCTCCAGCTACTTCAACAAGGGCGATATTCTTTTTGGGGGCCAGAAAGTTTGTACTCAAAACCTGGACAAGTTTTCCTCCTCCAAAAGCAGTATTTTTCAAAACATATTTTTTAAACCCAAAAAACAAAAGAAAGATTAACCCTAAAACTAACGAGAGCGTCGTAACCATTCTTAAGCCAGAGGAAAAGAAGCTTACTGATTCTGATTTTGTTTTATCTTCAGGCGGATGAAGACCAAAGGATGTTTTTTTTACCAAACTTTTAGATTTATCAATTTTGTTCTGAGCTGATTTCCACTTTGGCTTCTCATTATACGAAGCAGTTTTTATTTTTTTAGACACATTTAACTTCAGGTTATCGAAATTTGAAGAGGTTTCTTTTTTTTCCTCAAAAAGAAGCGGTTTAGATTTAGGTATTTTTTCTTCTTTAAAATTTTCATTTATTTTATTAATGTCATTTGTCTTTTTATTTAAATTGCCTGTCGTTCGTGCAAGCAATTGTCCCAGAATGTCGGCCTCACCGCGGTCAACTCTTACAACTAAAGAGTTCCCCTCCTTTTGCATATGAAATCTGTTTTCATAGTCACCCTCCGTTTCTGCACCCAATATAAAACGAACACGCATTGTTTTTGAATTAAATTGAGATACATATACTTGACTAATTTGAGAATCATCTGTTTTTAAAAACTGTTTAGCTGGCTGTGAGTATGCCAAAGGAAAATCAACCTGAATTGATTTGTCAAAAAAAATAGGATCCCGTAAGTGCACTAAAGGCTTTTTAAAGCGGAATTTAACCACTAGATCATCTGCTGCAGATTCAATCTCGACATTTTCCAAACGATTCATATTAGTCAAGTTGACCTTAGCCTCGAGAGCTAGGGGAGCTAAAAGAACATATAGAGACATAAAAACTATGAGGCCCTTTTTCCAATTCATAACCCTATTCCTTATAAAATTTATTTTGATCTCAATCGTCAAATTTCCGACTATAAAACTACTCAAGACGACAAATTGCAAACGCCATACCGCGCACAGAACTAATGTTAAAAAAATTAAACATGCAGGGTTTTATTTTAATTATTCAATATTGAATGTCGACTAATAGCCAAAAGTATTTAGCATGAGATTTTTTAGTTCTCATATGAAATAATTATTTAGCGTAACTAGCGTTTTACGCCCTACTTTGAAAAAGTATTAATTTTTAAGAAAAAGAGTAAAATACAGAAGAAATTTTTCAGAAGACAACTGTAACTAAAATAAATTACCAACAAGGTAAATCAATGAAACTTCTCAATCCTTTTATTAATTTCATACAGTTAATATTTATCATTTTAATTTTACGGGTAGAAGTAGATGCAGTTGAAGTCCCGGCTTGCGGTTTGTTACTATATCCCTTGGAAAGCAAGATTGAAGAAATAAAGGGACAGGGCGGTATCTGGGGGAAATTCGACCAAAACTACAAAGTAAAAAATCACGCTACCTATACACTTAAGCTGGACTCCAAAATCACTGTCCTGATGGTCCGCTTGAATTACCTATGCACGACCCAAAATGGAGTCCCTTTAGAGGAGATTGCTCAGATACTTGTCCCCCGACTCAAAGCAGAAGGAGATAAGGTAGTCATGGAATATCTTATAAATTTAGGACATTTTGAAGAGGAGGCCGAAAAACTCATCGCATACGCCAGATTCGCAGAAAGCAACCTAAACCGTAAGCTGGAGTTTAATCAAATAACTAAAGTCATTACGGAGTCACAATCGTTTGTTAATCGTCTGGTAGAATTATTCCAAAAAATTGGTGAGGTAGACTCTGAAAAAATCATGGATGACTCAAAAATTCTTATCCGTAACATAGAAAAATTTCTGAAAACCAATCCGTATCTATTGTTAGCATATAAAGAAACCACAAAGATTCCACATTCGCGCTACATAACTGGAGATTCAGATGCCATGTGAAAAACAAATGAAAGCTCTAAGCTGAAAGATAATATTTTTTTCAATAATGAACTTTAAGAACTTGCAAACAAGTAGGAGTATGTAGCACGCTTAAAATCGTAACAGAAAAAAGCACCTTAAAACCAACTAACCTTTGTGAGGATGAAAGATGAAAAGGAGAAGAAGTCCTTTTTCTAAAAATACTACGTGGTAAAATATAACTGTGGATTTAAACAGGCCGATTAAAGCAATTAATTTACCAGATGAAAATGAAACAAGCCCGCAATGAGTCAAGTTGTTGCCAGTGACTTTACTCTTTCCATGGGATCCACTATATCCGTGAGACGGACACCAAACTTTTCGTTTACAACCACAACTTCTCCACGTGCGACAAGTTTATCATTCACTAGAATTTCAAGAGGATCACCGACGAGCTTGGTCAATTCGATAACTGAACCTTGTCCCAA
>JABGTQ010000369.1 GCA_018647025.1 Nitrospina sp.
CTACGAACCGGGAAAAGTTTTCCCATTTAATGATTTCGTTTTTGTCATCGAGAATAGGTTTACGTAGCTTTACGAAGGCGAGACCTCCCGCTGGGTAAACTTTTTTATCAGTGGCTATGGATCGACCTCCTAAGAGTTCTCCCCCCCCAGAACCACGTGGATTGCCTTCATTTGCAAGTTTAAAAAAGATGTACCGTTTGTTATGGAATAAATATTTTTCTATATCTTCTGGATATTCTCTAAAGTATTTCTTGATTCCTTGCATTGACCCTTGCGCGATGTCAATGACTCCATCTTTGATCATGCGTTTACCTAGACCGCCAAACTTATAATTGTTGACTCCGGCAAAGTGCGCACCGACTGATGTTCCATCAAGAAAAAGGAGTTGTCCAGACCCTTGAATATGTAAAAAAAATCGATCAACGTCATCTTTAAGCCAAGCAATTTCTAGTCCTCGGTCTTTAAGAATTCCATCGCCATCGATTTGCTTACGTGTGTAATTGCGCCATGCCTCAGAATTGGGTGCAGACGATCCTTGGATTTTATATCTTTTGCTTTGTCCAATAAGCTGAGGTCTTGTAGAAGATTCTGGGATTTTATAAATTGGATATCGGTATTTTTTAGTTCTTACCCGGCTGGCTTGCACCATCGGTGCGTAGTATCCCGTAAAAAGAACTTGTTTGCGAATCCCCTTGCCAACACGATGAATAATAAACTCCTCGCGGAGACGCTGGCTAAACTCGATAGGTGAAAGGTTTTCATTTGTTAAACTCAAAAAAGATGTAAGAGTTTCTTTTAACCATCCGTTTGTTACCATGAGATCACCCAAGCGTTCTATTTTTGTGGGGTCGGTAAATTGCATTGTTTTTAATTGATTTAGAATCACCTGCCTGAGGGATGCCAAGTCTAGATCATCAATAAAAACTTTAGGTGTTTTGAAATAATTTTTTGAAAGAAAAGAGTGAGCTTGGTTGGAGTGGGGTTTGGGTGATTTTGATTCAGGAATTACTGCCTTAGGATCTATCCGTTTTTCTCGGTACCAAAAAGTAGAGTTTTTGCTAGATGGCCATTGTTTTGAGAGGTGAGGCTTTTTTGCACGTTGAGATTTGTAGATTTGCTCTATGCTTCTTCCCGAAGAGTTATCTGGCTTTGGCTTAAATATAGAGCATGAAGTGAAAATTAGAGGAGCTACAAACACCGTTATTAAGAAAATGTTTATACTTTTTGTCTGCTCAGAAGGAAGTCTTTGTGTTTGGTCAAAATTAATTAACATTTCTAACTTACCTGCCTAAAAGGGGGGTCCTGGGTAGTATTAAACTGCTGTATAATGACTTTATTTATTTTAATTCGATCGCATTTTTAAATTAAACGCATTTAAACTTTAGCTATTCATTTTATCCAATGCCATATTGGCTAGCAGATCGCAACGTTCGTTCTCTGTATGCCCTTGGTGGCCTCGAACCCATTTCCAAGAAATTTTATGTGTTTTACTCAGTTGTTCGAGTTCTACCCAGATGTCTTTATTTTTTACAGGCTGCTTAGATGCAGTGATCCAATTTTTTTTAATCCATCCTTTGATCCATTGAGTCATTCCCTTCACTAAATATTGAGAATCGGAAGTCAAAACTACTTCGGAGGGTTCCGTCAATTGTTTCAAAGCAACGACCGCAGCGGTGAGCTCCATGATATTATTGGTTGTGCGTTCTGCGGAGCCGCTAATCTCATTGTCTTGTCCATTGGTTCTAATTATAGAACCATAACCCCCAGGGCCAGGGTTTCCTCTACATGCCCCATCAGTAAAAATTTCGACCTTTTGCATAGTTAATTGACAGGGGATAGATTTATAGTGTTGGATAAGTTAGTTCTATAAATTATATGCGTTGAAATCATAACATATTATTTTTATTGAGGATACTCACATTAAATTTTCTTTAAAGAGCTTTATAAATGAGTTCGTTTTATTTTGGAGGGATGGGTTAGTTTTTGGTATGTATCACTCGAGGTAAAGGTTAGTATATTAAAAATTTAGAAAATTGGTGATGGGAACCACTTATAAATTTTAATAAGATGTACAAGGAGATCAAAAAACAAGGTAGTTTTGAGCTTAGAATATAATGTAAGGCGTTCGGCTAGATAGGATTCCCCCAGTAGCCAACCAAACAGCCACGAATTGAATATTGATGTGTTGTGTATGATTTTTTTTCTAATACTTTCTAATTTACTAACACTCATATTATAATGTGAGTATTTATTTTATGTTAAGTAAAAATAGGAGCAAAGGCATTTAAACCTCAATTCAATCAAATTTGTTGAGCAGGTTATAATTATTAATGGATCGCTGACAATATGATTTTGACCTAAACTAAGGGAAATAGCCTTTAGCAAAATGGATTGACACCTTTTCGGAGGAAGTGATATAGTTCTCAGCTCCAAATGAAGATCAACATTGTTCCAAATTAAAGATCAACTTTAATTTGTCACGCAAAATATAAGGGATTAACAGGATGAGTGACTACAAGGTTTTAGCTGGCCCTGAGGCGTTTCTTCCGCCATCGGCAGCTTCAATGGGAATAATATTGCCAGACCCAGGAGAAG
>JABGTQ010000008.1 GCA_018647025.1 Nitrospina sp.
TGAATCAATTGCTTCCAAAGTGCCTAAACAAGGGACACTATTTATTATCGCCAGACCCGAAGGCACTCTAAGCGGTCCACCACTAGCTGCTAAAAAGCATACTTTGATCAAGTTCCCGTTTTCTTTTAAGATAGGTCAAGAAAATGTAATGCTGGAAGGGAATACATTTGAGGGTAATATTACAGTCACAGCCCGCTGGGACTTAGATGGAATGCCGAAAGCTTCTCCAGATGACATAGATGGATCAGTAACAGTTACTTCAGGGTCGACGGGTGTAAAGATCCTACTGAACCATGTAATCAAGGTAAAAAAAGCTTCTATAGATAAATTAGTATCAGGAACTATTAAAATAGATTCTAGCTTGGCCGATAAGGTTCCAGAAGGTGCTAGCCTATTTATAATTGCTCGGTCTGAAGGAGTTCAAAGAGGCATACCGCTCGCAGTGAAGAAAATAAAAGAGGTTACATTTCCCTATTCGTTCACTCTAGGCCAAAGCGATGTTATGTTACCAGGAGCATTGTTCGAGGGACCGATCACTATTTTTGCAAGGCTTGATAAGGATGGAGATGCAGCGCCCGCCCCTGGTGATATTGATGGCGTTATTGCTGCAAATCCCGGTGAACATCAAGTAGAGATCATTCTCAATCACTTGATTGAACCTTAAAATCCACTGGGTCAGAAACGGTATGCTAAGAGTGTTATGGTCGCAGTCAGGGCAAGACAAAGATAAGAGAAAATATCGCCAAACTTCGAATAAAAGGTGCGCGGTCCTTTATTGGGTGCTATTTCTTCTACGACCAACTCTCGCTTGAACAACTGGGTAGTATTTCTAATTTGACCCGTTGCGTCAATAAATCCACTGATACCGGTATTGGCGGCCCGAACAATAGGGGTTCTATTTTCAACAGCACGCAGAGCAGCCATAGAGATGTGTTGATATGATGCTGCACTTTTCCCAAACCATGCATCATTGGTTATATTGACTAAATATTCAGCTCCATTTTTAACTGGTTGGCGAACTAAGTCAGGGAAAATAATTTCGTAACAGATTGACACACCAAGTTGATGCTCATTCAATTTAAAAACAGTTGCTCGTTTTCCTAAACCAAAGTCTCCGATAATTTCTACCATTTTTTCGATAAAAAATAGAGCCTCACGGAAAGGAACGAATTCTCCAAACGGAACAAGGTGCATCTTGTCATATACGTCGATAGTTTCTCCTTGGCTTGAAATTAAAAAGGCCCGATTATAGACCAGTTCTTTCTCTCCCATTGTTTTTTTATAAGGGCTGCCAAATAAAATAGGTACACCCGAAGTTCTAGCAAGATCTTGAATATATTTTGTGCCAGTGGGATCTAGGCCATAGTAGAAGGGTGTGGCGGCTTCGGGCCAAACAACAAGCTCGGGTTTTTTCTCTGCTGCTTTTAAGGTGAGTTCTTTGTAAATTTTCATCGTGGGTTGCTGATAAAAATTTTTCCATTTGAGACGTTGTTCGATATTTCCTTGGGCAAGCGCTACACGAATTTTAGGGGAAGATTCTATTTTGGACTTTGTTAGGTTGAGAGCCCAATTGCCCCAACTTAAACAGAATCCGAATACCAAAGTAGTGACAACGATAACTCGAAAGGATATTTTCCAGCTATCGTGTGTGTTGAGATGAAAGACCGAGGTATTTATAAAAAAATGGAGAGCAGCATTGACTAAAACGATCAATGCAGAGACACCATAGACGCCTGTTATTTCTGCCGGTTGGATAATTGATAGAGTTTGAAATTGGGAATAACCAAGCCCCATCCATGAAAAACCAAAAGACATGTGTGTGGAACGAAGGTATTCTAGGGAAGTCCATATAAGGGGTGCTAGCAGAAAAAAATAAACTGGTTTTCCACGACTCCACTTGACTGTTAGTACGCAGAATAAAGAAATATAAAAACTAAGATAAGCAGATAGAAGACCTAAAATAAGATAGCTGACGATGACTGGGATATTCCCATAATTAACTAGCGTATTGGTTATCCAATTCAAACTGAAAAAATAAAAAATCATCGCGGCAAAAAAACCGCGTGAGGCAACCGTTGTTAGAGGTTGATTCTGAATAGCAAATAAAAGTGGTATCAATGCAAACCAGGCGAGAAACTCCAAGTTAAAGCGAGGAAATATTAGGATTAGAAATAATCCGGATAAAACTGATAATATCCAAGAGGGTTTTCGTTTAAGGGATTGCACTAGGTTTATAGTCTTAAATAGTTTATATTGCAGGAAGGACTCAATTTACATTTAAATAACAAATACCATTTTGAACTCTGATACCAAAATAATCAATAATTTCAAAAAAATTTGTATCTGCCGGAGTATCAAGGGCGGAACAATTTTAAAAGCGATGGAAGGTGGTGCTTTATCGTTTGAGGCCTTACGTAGGAAGATACGGGTCGGTACGGGTAACTGCAAGGCAAAACGCTGTCGCGAGAATATTGAAAAAATGGTTTCTGAGTTTAAAAAAGATCAAAGCGTATCTTTGAAGACATAGACTACGATTTATTTTACAGTTTAATAAAAACTGGAACCCCTCCCAATTTAAGTTTCCTGATATGTTAGGTGATTTTTTGATTTGGATATTAACTCACTTGAGAAGTTCAAGTGTTTTGATAATACGATCAACGCCATTTTTGATGGTATCCATAGAAGCAGCAAAGGAGATCCTTAAGTTTCTATCAGCACCAAATGCGATACCGGGGACTAGTACAACTTTTCCTTCTTCCAATAAAAAACTTGCCAGTTGGGTCGAGTTGTTTACTTTAATTCCTTTGAATGATTTGCCATAAAATGCTGAAAAATCGGGAAACATATAAAAAGAACCTACGGGCTTGTAACACTTTACGAATGGAATTTTTATCAAACAATTAAAAAGAAAATCTCTTCTTTTCTGAAACTCATCGACCATTTGTCTTACATCCGCTTCTGAATCATTGAGCGCTGTAATGCTTGCCATTTGTGAGATAGAAGTTGGATTAGATGTGGATTGACCTTGAAGCTTTTCGATTTGCTTGACAATTTTCTCATTGGCGGCAAGGTAACCTATACGCCAACCAGTCATAGCATAACTTTTGGAAACTCCATTAACCAGAATGGAATTATTTTGAACTTCCTTCCCAATGGAGCAAATGCTGTGTTGTTCAAATCCGTCAAATACAATTTTTTCATAAATCTCATCCGCAACGATCAGTAGCTTGTTACTTAGAGCACATTCTGCAATCAGTTCCAATTCTATTTTACTGTAGGCTGAACCAGTCGGGTTGGATGGACTATTAATGATGATAGCTCGCGTATTTGGCGTAATCGCAGAATTTATCTGCGAGGGTGTGATCTTAAATCCATTTGAGCTAAGCGTATCAATAATTATGGGTTTGGCACCTGCGTAGCGGATAATGTCAGGATAGGAAACCCAATAGGGAGCAGGTACGATTATTTCATCCCCCTCTTCCCATAGCACTTGGGCTATATTGAAAAGCGAATGTTTGGCCCCACATGACACCATAATCTGATTTTTGTCGTAAATAAGATTATTATCGCGTTCAAACTTGTTTAGAATGGCTTGTTTCAGACTAACCATACCCCCGACTTGAGTGTAGTGCGTCACATTTTTTTCAATGGCTGCAATTCCAGCTTGCTTAATTTTGTCGGGAGTATCAAAGTCTGGTTCCCCTGCCCCAAAGCTTATAATGTCTTCACCATTAGAAATCAGTTTCTTTGCTTTCGCATCAACCGCTAAGGTCATGGAAGGTTGAATTCTATGAATTTTTTTAGAAAACTTCATATGTTCATGCTTAATAGTTTTTCAGCAACAAACGTTGGAACCAGTTTATGAATGTCGCCGCCATGTTTTGCTATTTCCTTGATAAAACTTGAACTTAAAAAAGAATATTCCAGACTTGGAATCATGAACAAAGTTTCGATAGATTGGTCTAGGTTTCGGTTCATTAGCCCCATTTGAAGTTCGTACTCAAAATCGCTTATAGCTCGAAGTCCCTTAATGATAACCGAGGCGTCATTAAAATGCGCAAAATCGGTCAGCAAGTTATCAAAAGGAAGAACTTCGACATTTTTTAGACCCTTGAGTCCTTTTTTAATAAAATTAACACGCTGATCAATGGAAAAGGTAGGGTTTTTTTTTGGATTTAGGGCGACTGAAACTATCAAATGATCAAAAAGATTTAGAGATCTATTAATAATATCAATATGTCCATTAGTTACAGGATCAAATGTTCCAGGATATATTGCTATTTTTTTTTTCGACATAAAATTTTACAACAAACTAAAAATTGAATTTATAGAAA
>JABGTQ010000068.1 GCA_018647025.1 Nitrospina sp.
ATTTCTTTGGATGAAACAAAGGAGCAAAAGAAATTTGCTGGTAGTAATGTAGATGAAGCTTACTATTATTACAAAAAGGCGATGCATGAAGGTGAAAACTACGATGTGCAAAAGGAAACATTGCATTCTTTTCAAAAGGAAGTTGAATCTTACACTCCTATAATTACAAAAAAAAGAGTAATATTAGAAGAAGCCGAGAATAGACTTCTAAAAGTAAAAGCGGATCAGATAAACCTGGAAAAGGAGCTTGCGGATCTCACTCGGGCAAAAAGTCAATTAGAGTTGACGATGGATTACTACAAGCCGTTTCCTTTTTTCTGGCGACCGGCTGAAATTTTGCAGACAGTAATTCCAGGTTTTGGAGTAAATAGTTTCAAGGAAATCATATACCGTGTAGACCGTTGTATGACCTGTCATATTTCTTATCAAGATGAACACTACAAAGATTTTGAGCAACCCTTAAAGACTCATCCTGATCTTGATATTCTGATTAAAAAGCATCCGCCTGAAAGTACTGGCTGTACTTGGTGTCATTTAGGTCAAGGATCGGCAACGGCTCCTGCTGAACATGCACATGGGTCTCACCATGAAACAGATCAAACTTTAGAAGTAAATGAACCGATATTGCATGGTAACTTTCAGCAGGCCACTTGTAGAAACTGTCATGCCGAAGTTGTAAACCTCGAAGGCGCTCCATTATTATCAAAAGGAAAACAACTATTCATAAAACTCGGTTGCCATGGTTGTCATCTTGCGGATGGATATTCAAAAGAAGGCAAGGTGGGACCCGGACTCCTGCGCATTGCCTCTAAAGTTGATCCAAGTTGGCTTTACCGTTGGATTAAAAACCCCAAAGGTTATCTTCCTAAAACTCGTATGCCTGAGTTCGGTTTTAATGAACACGATTTGCAGGGAGTCACAGCCTACATACTTGATGCTTCTGAAAAAGAATTTAAATTAAATAGAACCTTTGACCCGGGCGATGAGGAAAAGGGTAAGAAATTATTTGAAACTGTTGGATGTCAGGCATGCCATACATTAAATGGCAAAGGCGAAAATCATGCACCTGATTTAAGCAATATCGCTCAAAAAGTAAATGCGGATTGGCTGGTAACATGGATTGGTGGACCTCACACTTATAATCCCAAAAGTAAAATGCCAGATCTCCGCCTTAACGAAGAAGATGCCACTGATATTGCCACCTATCTTATTCAGTTCGGGAAAAAAAAGGTAATACCTGGTCTTGAAGCGAAACTCAGGGATCCTGCTTTAATCAAACATGGTGAAACAGTAGTCCGAAGACGAGGCTGTTTTGCATGTCACGATATAAAAGGGATGGAGAAGGAAGGGCGAATTGCTCCAGAACTATCAGCATTTGGACGAAAAATGATTGCTGAGTTGGAGTTTGGTGATTCTCATATTCCACATACTTGGGAGGCGTGGGCAGGACAAAAATTAAAAAAACCAGACACTTTCAGGACGGAACGGGTTTTAGATAAGATGCCCAACTTTCATCTTAGCCAAGATGACATAGACGCACTGCTTGTGCTTTTGAAGGGTTTTAATGGAAGTAAAATCCCATCCAAATTTCGTAAGATTCTTTCTGAGAAAGAAAAAAAGATTGAAACGGGACGCAGAATAATAACCAAGTACAATTGTCGGGGCTGTCATAATGTAGAAGGTGAGGGTGGCGACATCCAGAAATATCTCAAGGCTAAATCCCAGTACCCACCTCCTCTTGAAATGGGTAATTATCATGTGGGAGAGCGTTTAAAAAGCTCTTGGTTATATTCATTCTTGCGTAGCCCGACTCCAGTTAGAACTTGGATAAAAGTTAAAATGCCAACATTTGCTTTCAGTGATCAAGAAGTTAAAGGTTTGACGGAATACTTCGAGGCAATGTCACCGGGAGCCGAATATGAGACAGGGGTACATAAGGAAAAAGATAACGCTGTTGCACAAAAAGGTGCTGAAATGGTGACCTATATGGATTGTGGCCGATGTCATGATGATGGTCAAAAGGGCATAGAATTTTCTCTGGCGAGTCAACGGTTGAGGCAAGAATGGATACCG
>JABGTQ010000370.1 GCA_018647025.1 Nitrospina sp.
GCTGTGATGACGGGTGCCGTTTGTAAACGTATTAAGATTGAGGAATTTTACCCAACCTATAGGGGATATCGGTATTTTGATCTTAGAAACCCTGTAACTCGCGAAACATTTAGTGTAAATGAAGTTTTGGAGATTTTAGATGCTCCGCTTGAAGATCATGGAGAGGCAGAAGACCTTTTTGGGGGAAATATTTTTCATTGATTTAATAAAGTCGGTATTTATTTTTTCTGGGTTTTGTCTTTGGTGACTCTGACCTTATCGGAGTTAATAATTAATACTCGGTCGCCAGTTTTTAATTTTTCGTCATTAACCTGAATCAAGGTAAAAGGATCTCCAACATCCGGTTGAATTATAAACTCAGAAGCGTTGTCCCTCATAATTAGCTCCTCCGCTTTTGTGCCAACCATTCCCCCTGCAATCGCTCCACCAATTGCTCCTATAGCACTGATAACTTTATCATCACTTGCCATAGAGCCTCCTAACCCTCCAAGAACAGCGCCTGAAACGGCACCTAGTCCAGATTCAGTTCCTTTAACTATTACATTGCGCTCTGAAATGATAATACCTTTACTAAAACTTTGTGGTTGGCCCATTTCTCCTCTGTTATAAGTTGAACCTGAGTGCAATGTGCAGCTCATTTGGAGAAAAATAAACAACCAAACTAAAGTTAGTAAGAATTTTTTCAGCACGTTTGCCCTCTAATATAAAAAATAAGTTATCGTCTTTTTGATAGAATAAATATTATTTGCTTACCTTGCAACTTTTGCTTTTAGATTATTTTTGCTGGATGTAGAAACAATCTATTTATATATAAAGTAACAATGTAATCAAGTATTTATTATTAAAAATATCTTATGAAGACTTGAGAGGGATCAGCTAAATTTAATAAAAGTATTAATAGAGGAAACAGTGAGAGGGTTTTGATGAAATCAATTTGTGTTTTTTGTTCATCTAGCGATTTAATTGACGAAGTTTATTTTAAAACAGCAATAGATTTAGGTTGTCAAATTGGTGGTTTAAACTTAGATCTAGTTTATGGGGGAGGTGGAATTGGTTTAATGGGAGCAGTCGCTCGCTCAGTGCATAAAAATGGGGGTAAAGTTGTAGGGGTTTTCCCAGAGTTTTTAAGAGAAAAAGATAAGGGTTTTGAATACACAGAAGCAGATGAATTAATAATTGCAGAAACGATGCGCATTCGAAAGGCTATCATGGATGAGCGCGCTGACGCTTTTATCGTGCTTCCTGGTGGAATCGGGACTTTAGAAGAAGCGATAGAGATTATGTCGATGAAGCAACTTGGCCTCACTGAAAAACCACTCGCATTTGTTAATACAAATAATTTTTATGATGGTTTGGTTTCTAATTTTCAGATGATGGTTGGACTAAAGTTTGCTAAGTCTTCTATTTTGGATTTGTTCGCTGTTTGCCCTAATCCATCATCCGCACTTGAATTTATTCTTTCTTATAAATCGAAAAAAAAAGACAATAAATGGCTTTAAAAATATATTGAAGGGCTGATTAAGTTGTTATTAGTGTCACGGGGTAATTTTATTGAAAAACTGAAGTATGAAGGTGATTTTTGGTGTTGCTAGAATTTTATTTTTTGACGTTTTTTACTTGGCTACGACTGAAAGGTCCCTATGTAGAGTATCCTTAAGGAAGGTCTCGATATAACTTAGTGTGCCCGTGGTAGAGCTTGGACATGTTCCGCAAGCTCCTTGGTAATGGACATTTATTACGTTTCCTTCAATTCCTAATACTTCAACCCCACCTCCGTCATTCGCCAAAGCTGGTCGAATAGCTTGGTCAAGAACGGCTTCAATGATAAGTATTTTTTCCTTTACATCACAATTTGGAAAATCTTCTTTATGAAATTTGTCCAGAACCATTTCAGGTTTATTTTGGGCTATTTCATTTTCATCAGCGGTGTGATAGTACTGTGCTTTTTCTTCAATAGTTTCACCGATTTTTTCAAAAACAGTATGCCAACCTATAGTTTCTGATTTTGTGATAGTTATGAAACTTTCATATATATAAATACTTTCAACACCATAAATTTGGAACAGTGCCTCTGCTAGGGGGTCTCCTTTAGCTACATCGGCATTCGTGAATGTTTTGGAGCCATTTGCAATTATTTGCGCATTGATTACAAATTGAAAGGCATTTGGATTAGGCGTAGGTTGAACTCGGAGGACATGAAATTTATCCACGTGTCCAGATGCTGAGGGATTTTTTAGTGCCGAAGTGTCATCAACGTTCTCTTCAGCAGGTATGCCGAACCATTCTTCAAGCCAATTCCGAAATTTGCTCATATAAATTTCCCCATCTGGCGGGTAGAGCTGAAACTAATATACAATCTCAAACTCTGCTCAATAGACACTATATCTAATTTTTTGTCAAAGATAACCCCTATTTGCTCCCGTGATTAGGATTTATAGTTTTAGCTAGGTATGAGCCTTTGCTTTTAAAAGTTTCTATAATTACTGTATTAAATAATAGGTTAGACCTAACGTAGCCAAGTGACACTCTCTTATTCAATTATTACTTCCCAGTTGAACCAAAACCTCCCTTGTTTCGTTGGGTTTTTTCTAAGCTATCAACAGAAATAAAGTTTATGTTTTCTACTTTTTGAACTAATAACTGAGCGATTCTATTACCTGGTTCGATAGTAAAGTTTTCATCTGAATGGTTAAAGAGTAGGACTTTGATTTCTCCACGGTATGTTGAATCAATAACACCAGCACCACAATCTATAGAGTGTTTGACTGCGAGACCACTTCTTGGCCAAATAAGGCCTACGTGCCCTTCTGGCAATTCAAGGCATAACCCGGTGGAAACCAAAGCTTTTCCACGTGCTGGCACAATGGAACACTCAGAAGCCTTAAGGTCAGCGCCCGCATCCTTAGGGTGAGAGTAGGACGGAATAAACGGGCCTGTTGCCTTGCATATTTTTTTTGAAGATTCATTCATTGAGAAGACTTTAATTGAATAGATTTATTGAATTATAAACTAAAGATTGAAGAAAAAGGTTGTCGTTTAAAGAAATTAATTTATAGACAAACCGAGTGGGTTATGAAAAAGCACAACTCAAAAAAGCAATCTAAAAAGTATTTTGAAATATTTTCTATATCCTACCCTTGATTAGAACTGAATAGCTTTAATTAGAGATTTTTAAAGAGGCTAACTTTTTCACATCAAAAAAAGGTGGCGGGTTACTATTCCGCTACGGCTGTCTTTTTTAGAAAACCGATAACAGGCAAAAGAGTTTCTATGGTACGCCGCTTGGGAGAACTTCATCTGCCGATGAAACCTTAGAGGAGTCGGCCGGCGCTCATGCATTTGGGGATTCGTGAAGGAGTAAAAGTGAGAGAGTCCCATCGAATTATTGGGACGCACCATACC
>JABGTQ010000371.1 GCA_018647025.1 Nitrospina sp.
AGGTAAAATCATTAGATATTTTTTGATGGGAATTACGCTTTATGCCTTGAATCCCATTTATACATTTGCTCAAATTGCAAATGATATGGTGCCGATCCCGTCTGGAAAATTAATAGTTAGTACCGAGTATAGATCTACAGAAAAATTTATTGATAATTTCTTTATGGATCGTTTTGAAGTTACTCAAGAATCTTATCAAAAAATTATCGGATATAACCCGTCTTTTTTTGTGGATAAAAAGCGGCCTGTCGAAAAGGTCAATTGGTTTGAGGCAGTCGAGTATTGTCTGAAAATTGGGAAGCGTTTGCCGAATGAATGGGAATGTGAACGGGCATCACGGTCAGGGGGTACGTCAAAATTCTATTGGGAGGGAAAAGATCCAAAACTTTACAGTTGGTTTAAGAAAAATTCGGAGAAACAAACTCATCCTGTAGGTCAAAAAATCCCCAACTCATATGGTTTGTTTGACATGTCGGGAAACGTCTGGGAGTGGACTGACAGCTAACATGAAAGGATGAGTGGTAAAGTCCCCAGAGGAAGCTCCTGGAGAAATTCAATAAATGCCATGAATTCTTCGAAGTGGATCACGAGTTTACCAATATACAGATTTCATTATGTAGGTTTTCGCTGCGTCAGCTCTAAGCTTCTGTCGAACAGCAATTGACTTATCACCCGTTGCTATACTGTTTTTTGCTAATCTTGTACGCACTTATTGTTATTTAATGGGTCAATATTTAATGAGTATCGCGACAAGTTTATTTAATGTAAGTTTTAGTAAACTGAGCCCGTGGATTGTAGAGTAGGGGGGAGAGGATTAAGTTTTTAAATCCAGGTTGTTTAAGGTAATGGGGAACATTTTAGACTGCAGCCTATTTTTGCTTGGGCTCGCAGCATTACCTCGGCCAGTTTAAAGAACTCGGATGGTAGTTTGCCAGTTGGACTCTTTTGAAATTAAACTAGGATTCTCGTTAATTAGGGCTAACCTTTTTGAAGATTTACCTTCAAAAGTGAAGTAGAATTTACTCAGACATTGAATCTAAAGTGCACGATGTCGCCATCTTGTACAATGTAATCTTTTCCTTCGACCCTTAACTTCCCAGACTCTTTAATAGATGCTTCCGTTTTGTACTGTATAAGATCCTCAAGACTATATACTTCTGCGCGAATAAATCCTTTCTCAAAGTCAGTGTGAATTACTCCAGCAGCTTGTGGCGCAGTTAAATTCTTTTTCATGGTCCATGCACGATTTTCCTTACCACCGGCAGTAAAAAAAGTAACTAGCTGTAGTAATCTGTAACCGGCTATAATCATCCGATCTAGGCCGGTTTCCTTTAATCCCATTTCATCCATAAACATTTGTCTTTCCGCAGGGTCTTCAATCTCCATAATTTCACCTTCTATTTTTCCGGCGAGTGCTACAGTTGAAGAACCGTCCATTAAAGCGATTTCTTTTACTTTTTGAACTAGAGTATTTTCCGTATCACTTGGGTCCATAACGTTACATATGTAAAGCACAGGTTTTGAGCTAAGGAGAGTCAAACTGTTAAGGAAAGTTTGTTCCTCTTCAGAAAAATCTGTAATGGCTCTTGCTGGGGAATTATTATTCATACTTTCTATGGCTTTTTCAATAACTCTAATGTGCATGAGAGCCTCTTTATTCCCAGATTTTGCAAGTTTTTCAATTTTTGTTTTACGACGAGTTAGAGTTTCCATATCGGCGATCATTAACTCTGTGTTGATGGTATCAATATCATCGATAGGGTCAATAATGTCGCTGACATGAGGAACATTACTATCTTCAAAGCATCTTACGACATGAGCAATGGCATCAACTTCTCGGATGTGACCAAGGAATTTATTACCAAGGCCTTCTCCCTTTGAAGCACCTTTAATAAGTCCAGCAATATCCACAAACTCCATAGTTGTGGGAACAACTTTTTCGGCTTTTATATATTGAGAAATAGTCTCAAGCCTGGGATCTAAAACGGGAACAATACCGCTATTTGGTTCGATGGTTGTGAAAGCGTAGTTTCCAGATTGAGCTTTTGTTCTTGTCAATGCACCAAATAAAGTTGACTTTCCTGCGTTAGGTAGTCCGACGAGTCCACATGTAAATCCCATAGTCTTAGTTTTTTTGAAATGATTTATGAAGGTTATTAAACGGGTTGAGAAAAATAAGGGCGATTAAAACAATTGCCGCATATAAAGCTGCGGTAATAAAAAATTTTTTTGGGCTAGTAAAGCTCAATATAGTTAGAAAAATAACGGCACCCACATTACCATATGCTCCTGCTAAACCAGCTAACTTTCCTGTAAGGTCTTTGCGAATTAGCGGAACGGCAGCAAAACAAGCGCCAGTTCCTGCCTGTAAAAACATTGAACAGCCGAATGCTACTAAGAGCAAACTCCAAAGAGGCCAAGAGGAATTAATTTGACTCATTATTATATATCCAATCATTGAACCGCTTGTAAAAAATATCAAGGTGCGTTTTTTCTCAATAAGGTCTGAAATCCAGCCTCCAGCTGGACGACTTATTAGATTCATGAAAGCAAAGCTTGACCCTACCATACCAGCTGTGGCGACTGATAGTTGAAATGTAGATTCCAAAAACTGAGGAAACATTGAAATGACAGCAAGCTGAGAGCCGAAGGCTAAAGCATAAATCATGCTCAAAATTATTATTTGTTTAAACTCATATTTTTTTTCTAATGAAACTTGTTCATCAATTTTTTGTAGATTTGATCGAACGGTTTGGGTCATATTAAAGATATAAAGGATGAGTATTCCTGTGATCAGTATTTTAAAAGTATCAGAAGATAATAGCTGCAAAGGGTGTCCTGAAAGTTTCCAGACAAGTGTAGCGATAGCCCCATAAATAGGTAT
>JABGTQ010000372.1 GCA_018647025.1 Nitrospina sp.
ATCTTATTTAATTTCGGGTCCTATAAGGAATCTAACAAGCTCTCCCACAATTTCTCATTATTCTCCCTTAAGCCATAGCTTGGAAATTCGTGCTAATTTTCCAGATGAAGTATGGGAAAAAATAGTAAAAGGTTTGCCTGGTGATACCGTTTTTATAGGGTTGAGCAGTATTTACTGGCGTGAAGCTTGGAAATATGGGTTGAGAGCATTTCGTTATTGCCATCACGACTTAGGCCATGCTATGGCAGCAATCAACTTTTCCTGTGCTTGTTTGGGTTGGCGTACGAATTTGGTAAACCATTTTTCAACTAAGGATTTAGAATGTGTTCTCGGATTAGTTCATACGAATGATAATGAAGTAGAGGTCCCAGATTGCATAATAGCTATTGTCCCTAATCGACAGCACTCAAAAATAAATATCAAAAATCAATTCCTTGCTGATGATTTTTTGAAATTAACTTGGCATGGGACACCGAATATTTTAAGTAGCTCTCATGTCGAGTGGGAAGGAATACAAGAGGCTTCCAAAAGTTGTGAGAAACCCGTTACTGAAACCCAACTAAACTTGGAAAGTGAGTTAAATGTATTGTCCGATCTTCTCGATAACGATACTTATCCTCTACAAAAAGCGATCCACCGAAGAAGAAGTGCTGTATCAATGGATAGAAAAACACAGATTGATCGGAATACATTTTTTCAATTTTTAATCAAAACCTGTCCTCAGTTTAACCCGGCGCCATTTCAATCTTTTCCTTGGGAACCACAAGTGCATTTAGGATTATTTGTACACCGTGTAAATGACCTTCCAACCGGTTTATATTTATTAGTAAGGAATGAAAATCATTTAAAGGAAATAAAGGAAAAATTTAAGAAAGAATTTTTGTGGAGGAAACCAGATTTTTGTCCAGAAGCTTTAGGTTTGTTTTTACTTGAAGAAGGCGACTATGTAGGATTATCAAAATCCGTTTCTTGTGGGCAGGATATAGCAGGAGATGGTTGCTTCAGCCTTGGCATGTTAAGTGCGTTTGAAAAACCTTTAACCCAACAGGGGTCTTGGTTTTATCCGAGGTTGTTTTGGGAGTGTGGCGCTATAGGACAAGTATTATATTTACAGGCAGAAGTCAGTGGTATTCGAAGTACCGGCATAGGCTGTTTTTTTGATGATCCAGTTCATGATATTTTTGGAATCAAAGATATGAGTTATCAGACTCTATATCACTTCACTGTAGGTGGGCCAGTTGAGGATAAAAGACTGACTACACTCCCTCCATATTAGAATTTTTCAAATACTAATTTTCAATAGATAACTAAATTTTAAAATAAATATTAGGTATGTAATAGTTTGTTAGCCTTGTATCTAAGAAGTATTAAGGTTTGATTTGTGATTCTTTTTTAAAGAATGTGCCTTTAATCATTTGTATGCAGGACGGTTCCCAGGTTCATGTATCTTTGGTGTTCTAGCTTTTGCTTGCATTGAAAACGTTCAAGTGGAGGGATTTTTGATTTTAATTTAGAGTTCTTCAATTGTTTAAAAAAAACGGGTTCTAAAATTTGTTTAACATAAATACGAATCAGAGAGCCAGAACCTTCTTTTGGATAGGTTAAAATAAACCCATTGCATTGCGTGCAAAATATACTGAAAGATCTACTTGGTATATAAAAGTTGAGATCGGAAGGGGACGATTTTTAGGTGTAGACTGAGTTGCTTAAATTAATATATAAATTAAAAAAATATAAATCTTTCTTTTTTTTTGATTGGAGTGAGTACCCTATCATTAATTTATTTGAATTATGGTTCAACGCAAGATTGAACCCCTTTTTCTAAGTTTGCTTTATCAAGGTTTCTACCAATGAAAACCATCTTATTTTCATTAAAAATATTACCCCATGGATGTTCGAAACGTCCTTCAAATAACATATAGACACTATGAAAAATATAACGTTTGCTAGAATTTTTGACATTGAGAATACCTTTAGCTCGGTATACATCCATTCCTTCCATTATTAACAAC
>JABGTQ010000373.1 GCA_018647025.1 Nitrospina sp.
ATCACTCTCCATTCTTGCATAATGAATCTACCTTAAAAGGACTCTTAAACAACTAATCAAAAAACCGACTTTTACTTTGACTCTCAGCTCTGTATCCTGATAATATTTTCTAAATTATTTATGACTCCTCACCCTAACTACTGATAAGAACTAACCACACTTTATAAACTGTGAATCTGCCATTAAATTATAGTTTAAGATTGGCCGTACTAATTAATTTTCTACTAGTTAGCCCATTAACTTTGCTAGCTTACGAAACATCAAAAATTATTTCTGAGATAGTAGAAGAATATCCTCACATATTAAAATGTGAGACAGCATGTCACAAGGTCAAAAATATAACTCTTGCAAAAAAACATCGAACCACGCGTCCAGAATGCCAGCAATGCCATATTGGAATTAGCAAGAATACTATTTCTCCATTTTCCTTGCCTGAAAAATTTTTTTTATCAAAAGATTCTACTATTAAGATCAAACCTCAGTCCAAGGTCTCATTATCAACAATAAAAATATTTCCAGCATCTCACGCTGTGATTGCAAAAGCAGAAGTTATAGCAAAGAAAGGGGCTCCTAATGATACAGGTTCTATGGCATTGATTCCCGGAGGAAAATTTATTATGGGGTCTAACGAGAGATGGGACGATGAGGCTCCTGAGTATATCGAGTTAGTAGAAAAATTTTATATCGATCGGTACGAAGTAACTAACACAGAGTATAAAAAATTCACTGATGACACCAAACGTGAGACTCCCTATCACTGGCGGCCTAACGGAAAAATTCCTAAAAACAAGAACAACCATCCTGTGATTTATGTCAATTGGCACGATGCTAACGCATACTGCAAGTGGAAAGGAAAGCGACTCCCTACTGAACAAGAGTGGGAAAAGGCTGCCCGCGGTGAGACTGGGAATATTTACCCATGGGGCAATACTTGGGCCCTTGATAAATCAAATCACCCCTACAAAGGCTCTACGGGCACAGAACCGATCGGATCTTACCCTAACGGGAAAAGTCCTTACGGATTACACGACATGTCTGGGAATGTATGGGAGTGGGTCGACAGCTTTTATCTTCCACACCCAGGCAATGATATAAACCGTGGTGAATATGGTAGAGATAAAAGGGTACTTAAAGGTGGGTCATGGTTTGACTGTTTGTCCTACGGGTGCGGCTTAAGTGCCCCAACATTCAACCGAAGTTTTTTTACACCCGAAGTCAAAAATAACAGCTTCGGATTCCGTTGCGCAAAATCACCTTGAACTGACTAGATACAACTTGACTTGCTCCCATTTTAGTCCAAAAATATAAAGACCGTACTCTTCAATAATTGATCAAATAAAATTGCACAGACACCTAAAAGAGACAAAACAATAATGCAAAAAAACGTGGGACGTCCAATGAGTTTGATTCGCAAGATACTAGTATGGATTTTTGTGGTTGGATTTTGGATTTCCTTTTATTGGTACCAAGGTATGGAACAATATAAGAAGAATCCCTCTGTTGAAAAAATTCCTTCGAAAAAGTCAGAACCCTTCACCTCAAAGAAGCAACCTTAGGACTGAATATTCATAACCTGTTTTCTATAAACCCACTTTAACGATCGCTAGAAGTTAAAAACTGGTAGTCATATTTCAAAAGAGCGTGATTATCATGCATCAAATCCAATGGTTTTTCCGCGAGGTTAAGGGAAACTATTACTTTTTTATTTTGATTAAAATAAACATCAGTTTCTTTAATTCGCTCGATTATTTCAACACTTATTTTTTGTTGTTTTGCCAATTGGTCCGGCTCAGGTTCTAGAATAACTTCCGGCTCTCGGCCAAAAATTGAATCGCTGTCATGTAAAACCAATAATTTTTTATTTTGAGGTTTTTCAAAGACAGGATTTAAGTGGCCTGACAAACTTCGCTTCTCAATTTCATAAACAGGTAGCTCCTTTATATGACTATTAAAAGAAAAGTGCAGGTCTTGTTTGATGGGCTTAAAAACCGAAGCACTAAACCCCTTGCCACCGAGAGTCAAGGGCTTGTCAGCGGGTTTCATTGTGGGGTCAATATCATGCGTTAGTTTTATTTCTAATTGGCCTTGATTAACGCCAGAAGAAACTTGACCGATTCTTTCGTAACGATTTATATCTGCATACGCCCTGTTGTTTTGCTCAATTGAATCCATCAACAGTTTTCCCGTTCTTTTCCTAACCACCAATACCTTGATAGCAGACCCATCTAATTTCTCTTCGGGGAGGAATTTAATAATTTTTCTTTTTGAAATACGTTTTACAGTGGATTTTTTCGCCCCTAAAGATATTTTTGTGTAGTCACTTTCCTCGAAATTGTCACTCTTCTTTGGTGTAAAACCTAAAGAGACTCCTAACAAAAAAACAAATGCCCCCAAATAAAAGAATCTCATTAAAAAAATTTCCTTCGAATTAAATCAGCAATCTTAATAACTATAAAGTCCACATCGGCTATAAACGAATCATTCTTAAATTGTATCAGTCATCCAATAAAAATTAAATTAGGATTTAATGTAATTATTTAGTCTTAAATTTTTCAAAGTAATTGCATCTTCAGATTCTATTGTTTTAAAAAAACATACCTTCTTAGTTCAATCATTTTAATTCACAACAACTTATTTCTTTTATCTAAATTAGATTTAAAAGAGGTAAAAAGGTTTTTGATGGGAGGAATAAGTTTTTCTTTAAGAGGTTCTGGGACGTAATTAATTTTATCAATCGGCCAATCCTCCACTCGCCTTACATTCAGGTCATCTTTTGAATAATACTCTTGGAGTGTTTCTTCAAATCCTACAATTAGCTTATTATCTCTCACTCTAAAAAAAAAATCCCGAATTAATACTGGGTCAAATAAACCTTTAAGAAAATGATCTACTATCTCATCAATAATAGGATGAGCGTGTTCCAGAAAATCAGATGAAAAAGAGCTCTCCAAAGTTCGATAAGTTATAACGACATCTTGCAGCAAGTATTTAATATCTTTAGGGTCCCGTTTCATGATCGGTTTTTTTTTAATACTAAATTTTTCTCTGAATTCTTTTACATTTCGAATAGCATCGTGAATGATTGATTCTTCCCAGGGCACGAGGTTCCAGATAAAGAATCCCCGCAACCAGTTCACCTTTTTTGAAGAATCCACCATATGCATGGTTAAGCTTGGCTTTACTTGATTACTATAAGGCAAACGACCTCCCCACATATTAAGGTCTAGCTCTAATCCATATGGGCGAAATGCATTGATTATTGAAGTATAATAATACCCGACTAGATGTTCCATATTTTCATGTTTTTCGAGCGGGCTACCCTGAGGCAAGTTGGCGATAAAGTACAACCGCCAGATTCGTCGTTTTGATTTTCCCTCGCTATCTGCTATAAGATAAGTTCCACCCCAAATACCAGAAGTAATAGGAACCTCTATTTGATGGTTCTCCTTCAGTTGAAGAGAAACACATCGAGCTATATCTGCATACAATTCATTTAAGTAGTATAAGTTGATTCGCTCATCGTCCAAAAAAACCGGACCGGAAGCTTGAGGAATGATAGGTGGAGTCATCAATAATAGATCTCTAAGAGGTGTAGTTTTTAAGAATAGATAATCAAGAATTTTATATTTAATTTAGTGAATGTTAAAGGTTTTATTCTTCACTAAAATATAGGATATTAACTCTAAGTGATAAATATCTTGCCATTTAACGCCACTCATTCTATAAACAAAAATGCTAATGTTGTTTTATTCAAACCACTTCAGACCATATTTAAAAATTACCCTAACGAACCTAGAGTAAACTATCTTAAAAAAAGGAGAAAATTGATGGCGTCGGACGACAGAGGCAAAGCGCTGGATTTAGCGTTCACTCAAATAGAAAAGCAGTTTGGCAAAGGATCAATTATGAAGCTGGGTCAAGCTGGTGCCTTAAAAGGTATTTCTGTTATTTCTACAGGTTCGATTTCACTGGATAACGCGTTGGGTGTAGGTGGAGTTCCCCGCAGCCGCGTTGTGGAAATATACGGACCTGAAGCTTCTGGGAAAACCAGTCTCACACTCCACATTATTGCAGAAGCGCAAAAAACTGGTGGGGTAGCTGCATTTCTTGATGCTGAACACGCTTTAGACCCTCAGTACGCGCAAAAACTTGGGGTAAATCTTGACGACCTCCTACTCTCCCAGCCGGATACAGGAGAACAAACACTTGAGATTGCAGAAGTTTTAGTTCGTAGCGGGGCAGTGGACGTAATTGTAGTAGATTCGGTTGCAGCTCTCGTTCCCAAGGCAGAACTCGACGGCGATATGGGCGATTCCCACATGGGTCTCCAGGCACGACTCATGTCTCAAGCTATGAGAAAACTTGCAGGTGTGGTCAACAAATCAAAAACATGCCTGATATTCATCAATCAAATTCGCATGAAAATTGGAGTTATGTTTGGAAGTCCTGAAACAACAACAGGAGGGAATGCCCTTAAATTTTATTCTTCAGTCCGTTTAGATATTCGTAGGATAGGTGCCCTCAAAGATGGCGATAGCATTATTGGTAATCGAACAAGAGTAAAAGTAGTAAAAAATAAAGTTGCCCCACCATTTAGGGATTGTGAGTTCGATATAATATACGGGCATGGAATTTCTAAAGTAGGAGACTTACTTGACCTTGCCGTTATCCATGAGCTAATCGCCAAAAGTGGTACCTGGTTTTCATATAACGAAACACGAATTGGACAAGGCCGGGCGAACTCCAGAACATTTCTCCTAGAAAACCCAGTTATGTGTGATGAAATTGAAACTAGGTTAAGAGAAAAGCTCGGACTGATTAAGGAGTCGGATAATAAAAAAGAACCCAAAGTAAAAGAAGAAAAGCAAATCTCTGCAAAAAAAGAAAAAAAAGACGCAGCCTCAACACCTTGACGCAATAAGACTTTCATGCCAGACGAGGAAGAATCAAAAAATGCCAGGCGACGGGCGATTCGGTTCCTTGTATATAGAGATAGAAGCCGAAACGAAATTACCTGCTACTTGAGGGGTAAAAAATTCTCTACTAATGTAATTGAGGAAACACTCACCTTTCTGGAGAACAATAAATATGTTAATGATACGAGCTTTGCAATGCAATTTGGAAGATCCCGCATTGTAAATAAAAAAATAGGACGACTACGGTTAGGTCGCGAACTTGAGCATAAAGGCATAGAGGATAAAGTTATTAACGAAACACTTAACTCCCTTTATAAAGAATTCGATGAAGAAGCAATTGCAGTATCCTGTTTGAAAAAAAAACTTAAAACTTTCGAGTCAAGCGCTAGTGAAGGAGATCGACGCCGAATAGCAAATTTTCTCGAGCGAAAAGGTTTTCCTTCTGAGATTATATCTCAGGTAGTAGCTCGCCTAATCCCTTATGCTTCAGATAATGATTGGGTTCCTCCTTCTAGCGCCCCAAATCAAAATAAATAAAAACTCGGTCCTCGCACAACTAAAATAATTTAGGGATGAACATTCTAACAGCCGCTCCTTATTACTTACAAGTCACGACAGTTTTATTACTTGGTCTCACACTTGGGAGTTTTGTCAATGTATGCATTTATCGACTCCCAAAAAATGAATCCATCATAACGCCACGTTCCCATTGTCAGTCATGCAATAAAAATATTCCAATATGGGACAACATACCGGTTCTGAGCTATCTGATACTTAAAGGAAAATGTAGACAGTGCGATACATCAATATCTATTATCTATCCGATAGTTGAAGTGTCAGCAGCCCTATTGTTACTTGCTGGGTTCATTAAATTTGGAGTTTCAATAAAGTTAACTATACTCTGCGTCATCGGTCCGACATTACTGACCATCTCTATCATAGATATTAAGCACAAGATTATCCCCGACAC
>JABGTQ010000069.1 GCA_018647025.1 Nitrospina sp.
GATAGGTTCACGAGGGGGTTGGGTTAAAAATAATTTCCTATGCAAGGAACTCATTATGATGTTTCTAAATATGCATTTTTATACTCTACAGTCCTTCAGATATTAGAGTTTTTAGGTAAGTTTGTCTAGATGAGAGAAGATCTGATTTCAAAAATCAAATATTGCATCATGAAAACGAGACATCATAGATCCATCCTTAACAAAACTAGGTTTTGCTTCAATTGGTTGACCTAAGAGCTCCTGAAGTAACATTTCAGGGATATTTGCCCCAGCATGAATGGTATGCAGAACACCACTTCCAAAACGCAGATTAACATCAGTAAACAAGAATTCTCCTGATGCATCTAAAAACCCTTGCAAATTAGCTGGGCCACGCAGTTGAAGTTGAACACCCAGTCTTTTAGCAGGTTCAATAATTTTAGAAATCAATTGTATGCGACTTACCATCACTTCGCCTGCTCGCACAATCAACCTTTCTCTCGGAACAACCACAACGGGCAAACCTGTCTTATCTGAAAACCAGTCAATACTAAATTCTCTACCTTGAATAAATCTCTGAAAAATATGATTTGGTAATTTTTTTGAAAAAAAATCCAATTCAGTCTGGTCTTCTATTTTAAAACAATCCTTTCCCCCTTCCCCGCAAGGATCCTTAGCAATCAAAGGAAACCCAGGAAATGACTTATTAGGATCAATCAAATCCGGTGAAGCAAAATTATTTTGTGTGAAAAATTCTGCCAATTTACGTTTATCATTACTAGTTTGAATTAGAGTATGATCTGCCAAATAAAATAATAAGTCGCCTTCATCAAACTCGACACGGTTTTTATCCATGAACTCAATGGCTTTATTAGTCATGGGAAGAATGACATCGACATTTTCCCTATCACAAATAGCTTTGATTTTCTCGACGCAATTTCGTTCCGAAAATTTAGGAATTACGTAACTTTTGTCCACAACTTTTAATGCGGGAGAATGCGAGTCGCTGTCTGCTCCAACCATTAAAATTTTTACAGTCGCTGATTTTTTAAACGAGCGCAGTAGTGAAACTCTCCAGTTGGGTGCCAGAAAAAGAATACAAATATCTTTCATTCAGTCAGACCTTTATCGCCAAATTCATTCATAAACTATTACGTAGGTATTCTATATCCCCTAAAATCTTTGCCGAAGCCCCCCAAATACAATTGGTACTATGCCAGTAAAGATACATACTCTCTCCTGTCTTACCAGAGGTGTTTCTTTGTTTGGTAGAAAGTAGGTCAACAAGTGGTATTTCAAATATATCCTCAACCTCATCACTCAATTCACCAATATTTGGACATGTCCCTAAAATAGCAACATAAGGAGTTATTTGGTACCCTGTGAGGGTCGTAACAACAGGCAGGGTGGCATTAACCAAAGTATCATCTAATTTTAATCCAATTTCTTCCTTCGTCTCTCTTAGAGCAGTCGACAATAAGTCGCCATCTTCCTCTTCGTACCTTCCTCCTGGGAACGACATTTCTCCAGGGTGGATTTTTAATTGTTTCGATCGGAGGGTCATTAAAACAAAAATCTTATCATTATTAACATACAATACCACCATTACCGATGCTGTCCACGGGCTCCAGACCACTGGTTCTCGTACAACGGGATGATGGTTTACCATTTTATTTTTAAAATCGATTAAGTCCACAAAAGCTACTCGCAGTTAATTCTATAATAAATACAACTTGAGTATTTAAGACCAAATCTCTTGATACTCAGCTTCATCAAAACCTACCGTTATTCGATTCCCATCAACCGCAATCGGACGTTTAACTAATCTACCATTATTTGATAGGAGCTCTATTGCTTGAAATTCTGTCATACTCCCTATCTTGTCTTTAATATTTAGTTTTTTGTATTGTTCTCCACTAGTATTAAACAACTTTTTCATGCCCTTAGCCTTAATTGCCCTTTTTAAAATCGATTGTGAAGGCGGATTCTCTGTGATATCAATTTCTTTGTAAGAGAGCTCGTATGTATCAAGAAATTTTTTAGCTTTGCGGCAAGTCCCACATTTGCTATAGGAAAAAAACTTCATTATTTGTTATCTCCCAAGGTTTCATTAGTATTCCATTTAATATTTGTCCATTGTATATCAACTAAGTAAAACCGTAGTTCAAAATTCAGTTTTTAAACTCTGCTAAATTTAAACAACTTATCGGAATAACCACTATATATAGTGGTTATTTATATATATACCCCCTAGAAGTAGTGTTATTTTTCCTTTACAAGCCTCTTTGAATCGGCTAATCTCCTACCAAAGAAAGGGCTTAAAACCCTTTGAAACCATTGAGGATAAAGATTTATATGCTATTGAAAAGTCTAGAATTAGATGGTTTCAAATCGTTTGTAGATGGAACTCACATCGATTTCACTTCTGGATTTACAGCTATTGTGGGTCCAAATGGATGCGGAAAAAGCAATGTTTCCGATGCTATCCGATGGGTAATCGGAGAACAAAGTTCCAAATCACTTCGTGGAACAAAATCTTCTGATCTAATTTTTAATGGTAGCTCAACCAGAAAACCTGTTAATAGGGCCGAAATCTCATTAACCCTTAGTCGTGTTCCACAAGGGATACGAATTGCAAACGTGCTTAACGTTGCTGATGAGGTTAAGGTCACCAGATGTTACCACCGCTCCGGTGAAAGTGAATTCTATATAAACCAGGTCCCATGCCGACTAAAAGATATTACCGATTTTTTGATGGATGTGGGTATCAGCCCAAAAGTTTTATCCGTAATTGAGCAGGGACATATTCAAGATATAATCGTTTCAAAACCGGAAAACCGTCGTATCTTAATAGAAGAAGCTGCTGGCATCCTAAAGTTTAAGCATCGAAAAAATGAAGCCATTCGCAAACTAGATGTCTCAACGCAAAACCTTGAACGAATCACTGATATCGTCCACGAATTAGGCCGCCAGGCAGAATCTTTGAAACGACAGGCGGCTAAGGCCGAACGTTACAAAAAGTTTCAAGGTGAAATTAAAGAGCTTTCTCTGAAGCTCTTCGCTAAAAAGATTCACCAATACACAACTAATCTACAAGTAATCGAAGAAGATCTCTCCTCCCAAATTGAAAATAAAACCGAAAAAAATGCTCGCGCTTCTTTTCTGGATAACCAAATTACTCAATTAAACCTTGAGATTGAAGAATCTCTCGAACAGCTAAATGAAAAAAGAGAAAACGTCTATCAATTGGCTAATAAAATAAGTAAAAACGAACACACTATTGAGCTAAAAAAAACGCAAGTGGTCCAAGAGGAAACAAATATCCAGTCTGCATCAAATGATACTGTTCGTTTGCAACAAGAAATAACTGAGCAAGCCAATCGAGTTGAAAACCAACGTGCTCAATTAGGAACTTTATCAGAAGAAATAAATACCGCAGAAAATACGCTAGAAGAAAAAAGTAGAATATTTGAAGAAAAAAAGAGAACGTTGAATACTCTGGATAATGAAGTTAAAGAAGGGGACCTGCAGTTACTAGAACTTCTCCAACATATTTCCAAAAATAAAAGTGATCTAGCTGCTCTTGAAAGCCGAGTTGATTCACTAATGCATCGAGACAGAAAACTAAGTACTGAAAATGAAGAAACCACCTCTCTTAAGAACGAGATTCTGGAATGCTTAAATCAATCAAGCTCTATGGTTGAGAAAGAATCAGAACAATTAGGTAAACTAAAATTTGATCGCGAAGCATTACAACAAAAAACTGAACAAATACGTCAACAATTATCACTTGAAACAAATCAATTGAATACTCTTAAAGAGGATTACCTAACACAATCTTCTTTACTTGCATCACTTAAGGAACTACGAAAAAAATTCGAAGGATTTGAAGATGGAGTGCGATCATTAATGAATTATGACGAAAACGGTAACCGCTTGAACGGAATCCGAAAAGTCCTAGCAGATGTTTTAAAAACACCTGTGGAATATGAAGCGGCTATCACGACTGCACTTGGAGAAAAACTTCAAAGCGTAATCGTTAATTCTTATAATGATTCTGTTGAGGCTATAGCTTTTTTAAAAGAAAACTCCTCAGGTCGAGGCTCATTTATTCCAATGGATTTAAAACTAAATGATGTACCGCCAGTCTACCTTAATGGCAATCCGGGCATACTCGGGAAAGCCTTAAACTTTATAGAATGCGAAGAGCAGTATCAACAAATCATTGAAATGCTGCTTCGTAACGTGATACTTGTCACCGACCTTTCAACGGCAGTTCAAGTTTTCCAAAATCCGGAATTCAATGGGACTGTGGTCACCCGAAATGGCGAAATGATTGATTCTCAAGGAATGGTTTTTGGTGGATCAGTTGATAAAAAGAACGCCTCAAATTTACTTTCGCAAAATCGTAAAATGGAGGAACTATCAACCAAAACCAATGAACTTAATGAAGATTATAAATCAGCGTTGATAATTTCAGGGGAAAGTAAAAATCTCCTAGAGAAAATGGAATCGGAACTTAAGGATGGAAGTCAAAGTATTCACGATACAGAATTAAGCTTAAATAATAGTCAGAATGAACAGGAACAAAACCGCAAAGAAATAGAACGATTAGAACAGAAACTCTCTTCGATCGAACATGAAAAAAATGACGGGCAACAGGAACTCTCAGAGTTAAACACAAGTAAACAATCTTTCACGACTGGAATAGACAATCTGACTCTAGAAAAAGTTGTTAGTGAAGAAAATTTGAGTCTCCTGCGCCAGAAGCTTGATGACTCTAGGTCTCAAATGGAAGAATATTCTAATGAACTAGCCAGCATTAAAATTCGAATAGCTTCATTGAAGGGGAAAAGGGAGAATACTCTAATTGAAATTAAGCGACTCGATCTTCAACAAGATAACCACCGTCACCAGATTCTAAAATATGAACATGATATAGAAGAAAGTCAACAAAGTATAAATGCAATTCAACAAGGGATTAAAGTTGTTGAAGATGAAATCCTCCAGAGCGTGAGAGAAAAGGATCAGTTAGAAGAAGAGGCTATAACTGAAGACGAAACACTGAGAGGAAAAGAAGAATCTGTCAAACAAATGGAAAAAGAATCAAAAGATCTCTCAAGACAAATTCAAGAAATTACCGAGTTAATTTCTAAAGTAGAGCTCAAAAAATCTGAAATTAATATTCAAATCGTTCATATTGAAGAGCGTGCCTTCGAAGATTTTAACGTATCACGCAATGAATTAATAAATCACCCAACAGAAGAGTTTGACGTTCAAGAAGCTGAACAAACAACACGTGACTTGAAAGAAAAAATAGGTCGCATGGGTGAAGTTAACCTAGCTGCGTTATCCGATTTCCACACGATCAACGAGCGTTATCAATTTCTTAAAACCCAACAAGAAGACCTAGCTGACTCTATTCAACTTCTTCATCAAACTATTGAACGAATCAACCGCACGACTAAACAGAGATTTCTTGATACCTTTGAGAAAGTTAACAAAAATTTTAAGGAAATTTTTGCTCATTTATTTCGCGGAGGCAAGGCAGAGCTATCTTTACTTGATGCATCTAATCCTCTGGAATCTGGAGTTGAAATAAGCGCTAACCCCCTTGGAAAGAGCATGCAAAGTCTATCGCTTTTGTCTGGAGGAGAAAAGGCAATGACTGCAATCGCTCTTATGTTTTCTGTTTTTAAAGTACGACCGAGCCCATTTTGCCTTTTGGATGAAGTTGATGCTCCTCTAGACGAAGCCAATGTTATTCGATTCCAGGAAATGCTCAAAGAAATGTCTAAAAAAACTCAATTTATTATTATCACCCACAATCAGAAAACCATGTCATTCGCAGATGTTCTTTACGGAATAACTATGGAAGAACGTGGTGTATCCAAAGCAGTCTCGGTAAATCTCAATTAATTTCCACCCTCTTATCCCTTCTACCTCACACCTTAATTTTTAATCTATCTTGATCGCTTTGGAGCCTTTACTTGCTTTAGAAGTAACGACATGTAAAATATTTATAACAAAGTGTTTTTATTTAACAAATTATTTTCTAGGTTTTTAAGTAATTGAAAGAAGCTAAGGACATTGACGATAGCCTTGATTTTCTCCGTTCGTTTGAAAAACATGCGAATGAGACTGAACTTGGAGAACTTGTGCTTCAAAGACTCGACCAGAAGAATAAAAGCCTTAACTTGCAAGGGAATCGCTTCACAGAAACTGAATTTAAAAATTTATTCTTACTTGAATCTCTAAAATATCTAAAGTCCATCGACCTTAGTGAAACTGGAATGAACTCTAAGGCTCTTGGATATCTTTGCTCATCCCAATGGTTAAAAAATATTCAATCACTTTTATTGTCTAACAACAATCTAGATGACGAAGGAATATTTTTACTGTCCAAAACAAAGCACTTTCAGAAGCTTACCTCTCTCAATCTTTCGAGTAATGAAATTGGCGCGTTAGGAGCAAAGGTTTTATCTCTATCTAAATCTCTTAATAGTATTTGTAGTTTAGATTTATCCTATAACCGAATTGAGTCCCTAGGTGTACATTCTTTGGCAAATTCTGATTTTGGTCGTCGGCTTAAAATTTTAGCTCTTCGCGATTGCTGTATTGATAACAAAGGAATGGATGGTTTTTCTGCCTATAATTTAAATTTACTGGAATCACTTGATTTTTCTGACAACTCCATTTCAGACCAAGGAATAGAATCTTTAGCGCTATCTAATTCATTTCCAAAAATTAATCAACTAATTCTAAATAATAACCATATAGGGGATGACGGTATTTATGCTTTATCTCAATCAAAAATGTTTTGCAACCTTCAATCTTTATATTTAGCTAATAATGATTTAACAGCGGACAGTGCCATTTCAATATCAAAATCGAAGACTCTCACTCAATTAAAGATTCTAGATTTTAATAACAATGATATTCGTTCTGAAGGAACAAAAGCTTTATGCGAGTCATCTAATTTAAAATCTGTTGAGTATCTAGATTTAGGCGGAAATAGCTTAGGAATTAAAGGAGCAGAGGCTATTGCGGAAAGTTCATATATAAAATCATTAAAATCTCTTCGCTTAAATAATAATAATATTCAAGATTCTGGAGTAGGGGCTATTACAAAATCGAAAAATTTTCACTCGCTCGAAAATCTTTATTTGGAAAATGAAAATTGGATTCATTCTGAAGGAGCAAAATCTCTCGCAATTTCAAATGCATTTCCTGGTCTTAGACAACTCGTACTTACTCTAAATGGAATTGGAGATGATGGAGCTCTTCACCTTGCCGAAGCAAAAAATTTTAAAGCCTTAGAACAGCTAAATGTAGCAGGAAATAAAATTAGCCCGAGAGGTGAAGATGCTCTTAGAAATTCTCCGAACCTTCAACACGTCAGATCCATAGAACTTGTTTAACTTTTTAAAAAAACATAAGGCCTATTAAAAATCAGATATTGCGATTAACTATATATAGACCACTTTAAAAATTTTATTTCACTCTTAAAATTATAAAAGAAACTACTCTTTTATTTCTTTGCTAAAAGATTGAAGGTATTCTGAGTTTTAAGAAAGCGAGTTGCGAGGAAAGAACTTAAGCCAAATCGTCGGGCACAGTATTTATCAATTTGTAGAGTTTTTAATCCTTTTTCGCCAAATAAGTCTTTAAGTCTATAGGGGTCTATTCCACCAAATTGTCTTTGATAGTCTGCATGGTGATATTCCCCTTCTAAAATTGATATTTTTTGTCGTATCATTTTCTGGCGGTAAATAGTTTCATCAATGCCAGCTAATGTTTGATGTATTCTATAGCGAATGACTGAATTAATATTCTGTTTGAGAGGTTCAAAAAATATAAGAAACACCCCTCCAGGCATTAGTCTATCGCAATACATTTTTATCACTGATTCAAAATCATACAGATGATGCAACAAGGCTGAAACGATGATTGCAGAGTATTTCTTATCATCGATATCAGCAAATGTTTCCACATCGTTCACAACCAACCGCGAACGTTTTCTATCAGCCTTTTTGATTTTACTCTCTAACACGCTTATCATTTCAGCTGATAAATCGACTCCTGTTATTTTGTAACCACGCCTTAAGAATTCTAAATATAAATACCCCGTTCCACATCCTAACTCTAAAATATCTTCACTTGGGCTATCCAATAAAGAACAAACTTGATCAACTGTTTTTTTAACTAGACGGGACTGATAAAAATTTGTTTGCTCTGGGTGTCTTTCAAGATAGAACTGATCTTCAAGTTTATGGACACGTTTATTTTCTTCTAAAACCTTTTCTCTTGTTAGAGTTTCCAAAGGAATGTCCAATTTATTTATCATTTTGTTAATGCATTAACAAAAAAGCGTTTGTCTGCTTTATTGCTTTCACACTCATTACAATTAGCGCAAGTATCAGGAAACTCACCTTTCAGGTGTTGTTCACGTAAAATATTTAATTTTTCACTTTTCCATAAATTTGGGATGGTATCATTTTGAATATTCCCAATCATTAGATTTGCATTATAGTCAACGCAACAGGGAATTACTCTGCCATCCC
>JABGTQ010000374.1 GCA_018647025.1 Nitrospina sp.
AATTCCCAAAACTGATTTATCTTGGAGACCTTCAGTTTGTTCCATGAGAGCCCATAGTCCACCTCTGTTCATGACCACATCCAAATCGCCTCTTAAGTTTATGCTGGCTCTTTTACAGGGATGGTTTTCTTGTGAAAGTGCACTAGAAGAAAATATCAAAGAGGGTAATATAATAAGCAATAAGAGCTTTATACAACAATTTTTAATTTTAAGGCTTTGTAGTTTTTTTAAATTCATCATAACTATTGGACCTCATGTTATTAGAGAAATTAAAAAATAAGACACTTCAAACTCTTAAAGCGAGTGATAGTTTGGGGAAAAAGTATCTGATATAGGCTATGTTTATCAAGATAGAGCTACAATGTCAAATGAGTGAGCTTGAGAGGATTTTAATGATAATTCTAAAAATACTTATTGATATTAGAGACCTAGTTTCTATTCGGTTAGTTTCTTGTACTCGCTTATTTCATTTAAGGATTCGAAAACTGGGTTATTCCTAATGGAAGTCTTTGCGGTAGGATTCATTTTAATTGCTATGGCAATATTTTTAAGGCCTTTCCCTCGGTTATTACTTTTCACGTAGGCTTGCGCTAAAAGAATTCTGTGAGTCAGAATGTTTTCATGATTGGGGTGAGATAGAAGGAGACGCTCTAGAATTGATATAGCTTTACCGTAATTTTCACTATTATAATAGACCATTGCTGTGTTCAACATGGTTGGCAGGTGGTTTGGCCTGATTCTAGATGCCAAACTATACATAGCTATTGCACGTTTATACATTTTATATTGTGCAAACAGTTCTCCTTTGCGATTCAAGGCAGCATTCGGATTTATAAACACCTCGGTTGTTTGAAGTGGAACAGTGCCAGGAACTATTTTTTTTGGTAGTTCCTCCAGAGTTCGCCGTGCGATTCCATTAGGGTCTGAAAGTTTTAATACTTGTTCATAATATGAACGTGCTTTGGTTAAATTGCCTCGCAAAACTTCTATATCCCCTAACTCTTGGTAGCTTTTTGCGGTAAGAATAGCGTCTTCTCCTGCAATTGAGATCATTTCTTTTATCGCATTTTCAGTCGAATTAATACGCAAGAGAAAACTAGTCAAACCGATCAATATTTCCTTAGTTTGTAAATTTCTGGGTTTTAATTTTGCTGCAGTCTCGATTTCTATAAGAGCAAGTCCATAGTCTCCAGATCTATAGTATGATTTTGAACGTCCAACATGATAATCATGCGGAATTATTTTGAGAGGGAGCTTGTCTAGGGCATTTTTTTTTACGTATTCTAATAACAACTTAGCAGACTTAATTTTAGGGTGTTCTTTTTTTATTTGAAGCACCTTCTTTATTTGTTGATTTGCAAGAGTGGTTTTTTTTTGTGCGGCATAAATATAAGCCAATTGATATGCAGAGTCGACATCAGTTGTATCGATTGAAAGAGCCTTAAGGAAGGCTTTTTCTGCGGCTTCGTATTGATTAAGGTAATAGAAATTCATACCTCTTTGATAATGGTACTGCACGTTGTTGGTATCAAGCTTGGCTGCAAAAGATAGGGATTTGTTAGCTAGTTCCATTTCACCGGTAGCTATTAAAGTTTGCGCGTATTCGTAATGTGCTTCAGGTGAACGAATATGCATTTCTTCTGCAATTTTGCAAGCCTGTAATGAGGGCTCTGACATGCCAAGGTTTCGATAGATACTACAGAGCCCGTATTGAATTCCGGGGTGACGTGCTTCAATGCTCAAGCCAACATTTAAGGCTCTATTTGCAAGTAAGTATTCTCCAGTTTCATTCAGAATTAAGCCTTTCATCACATGAAGAGTCGCAGTTTTTGTTAAGGTCTGTACCTTCTGTTCAATTAAAGTAAGTGCCTGTTGGTAATTCTTTTTTGCGGCAAGATTAAAAATTTTCATTAGAGTTTTATTGTTTTGTTCATTAGATTGGCCACGATTTCCAAATATAATATTTTCCCCTGGGAAAGTTGCTTGGGCTAGATAGGGGTTAATTACATTTAATAAAAATATGATTTGGGCTGTGACTAAAACTTTTTTCATTAGAACCTCTAAATGGAAATTAATTTAAATAACGGACTGCCCGGACAGCTTTTTGAAAGGTAGAGTTTTTGGAGCTATTAAAACGTTTACCTGTATTGAACACAAGCCCGAAGGCATTATGAGTCCCATTCTCGTCAATAGACCATATTGAACCACTACCTTCCTTGGCAAAAATCGGATCAATGTGTATATTCATACCTTTGCCTAAAACCTTACTGTTCATTTTATCTATTTCATAAAGGGTGGTTAGTTGATCAATAGTTGGTAGTCTCCAATCATATTCGTTGGCAAACCCATCTTTATTCATTTGCTTGATAAACTGTATGCTTTTAAACCAGTTGACCCAATGACCGGAATGAAGGTACGAATCTTCTTTCATCCACATTAAACCAGTTTTTGTATCCGTTATAGTTTTATCACCGTTATCCTTAAACCTTTTATCAACAGACCAGCTTTCGACAGATTCACCCTTTTCAGGTAAAATCACGGCTAAACTTAAAAACATTATTAAGAATATATAATTCCCGAACGTTATATTCTTTGATAGGTTCAATTAATTTTATCCTTAAGTAATTTATTGACTAGAGCTGGATCTGCCTGGCCTTTACTTTGTTTCATGATTTGTCCAACTAGGAATCCAAAAACTTTTTCCTTTCCATTTTTATATTGTTCTACTTGACCTGTGTTTATCTTTAAGATTTCATCAACTAGGTTTTCTATAGTGGACGAGTCAGTTATTTGGGCTAATCCTTTTTGAGCAACTATTTCGGTAGCAGATTTGGAGCTTTGGTACATTTCTTCAAATACTGTTTTGGCCATTTTTGCACTGAGAGTACCTTCTTTTATCAACTTTAAAAGTGCAATCAAACCCTCAGGTTTTATGGGAGATGCCTCAATTTTACGCCCGTCAATTTTAAGTTGCCTAAGAAGTTCCCCCATTATCCAGTTACTAATCTCTTTTGGTTCCGGGTATAGAGAAACTGATTTTTCATAATAGTCTGCTATGTTTCGAGACGTAGTTAGAACAACAGCATCATACTCAGGAATGTTATAGCTTTGAACAAAGCGTTCTCTTTTTTGCTCAGGTAGTTCGGGAAGGTCATCCATTGTTTCTTTGATCCACTCATCACTGATCTCTACTGGAACTAGATCAGGTTCTGGGAAGTAGCGGTAGTCGTGGGCCTCTTCTTTGCTGCGCATGGTAAAAGTAACTCCCTTATTAGAATCATATAAACGAGTTTCTTGCACAATAGAATCTCCCTGCTCTAATACCTTAATTTGGCGATTGAACTCATACTCGATAGCTCGCTGGACAAAACGAAAAGAGTTCAGGTTTTTGGTTTCCGTGCGTGTCCCAAATTCTTTCTGTCCTTCTGGTCTAACAGAAACATTAGCGTCGCAACGAAGACTTCCTTCTTCCATGTTACAGTCACTTACTTCCGCATAATCAAGAATTGACTTTAATTGAGTTAGGTATTCACGAGCTTCTTCACCAGATCTAAGATCTGGTTCACTGACAATTTCCACTAATGGAACCCCGGTTCGGTTAAAGTCCACATAACTTTTACCTGGACTTCCAAGGTTTTCCCCGTGAATCAACTTTCCAGCATCTTCCTCCATATGAATACGGGTTAGGCCTATCTTTTTTTTTGTTCCATTAATTTGGATGTTTACATGGCCGTCGATCCCTAATGGAAGCTCAAATTGGGATATTTGATAACCTTTTGGTAGATCAGGGTAGAAATAATTTTTACGTGCGAATCGGTTCACTGAGGCGATGTGGCAATTAGTAGAAAGACATGCTCTCATTGCCAGTTGGATAGCTTTTTTATTTAAAACCGGAATTACTCCCGGCATACCTAAGCATATTGGGCAAGTATTTTCGTTTGCAGGTTTGCCAAACTCGGTTGGACATGAACAAAATATTTTTGACTTGGTCTTCAATTGGGCATGAACTTCAAGCCCAATAATCATTTCATAGTTCATTCTGGCCTACTGGAATTAATTTAGGTTAAGGACTTCCCATAACCTATAAGGTTTCATAAAGAGGGGTTTATAGAATTGAGTTAATTGTAATATTAGATTCGATATGCGTCAAGCCTCACTATCAATGAGCTGTAAAACCTCCGTCTACTGGAAGGGCGACGCCGGTAACAAAAGATGATTCGTCTGAGGCTAAGTATAGGCAAGCGCTAGCAATGTCTTCAGGTAAACCGAATCGCCCAATAGGATAGTCTTTGCTCCATTCCGTCATTAATGCATCATCTTTCATTAGTTCTTCAGTCATTTCTGTTTTTACTAAGCCTGGACAAACTGCGTTTGAACGAATTCCTAAGGGGCCATACTCCATAGCAATAGAACGGCTAAACTGAAGAAGGGCCCCTTTGGAGACATTATATGCAGCCACACCGGGGATTGCTATCAGTCCAGCAATTGATGATATATGAATAAATACTCCGACTTTACGTTCGATCATGTGAGGGAGAACTCTCTTTGTTAATTGAAACGCGGATCTAATATTAGTATTCATAATCGTATCCCAGTCTTTATCATTGGTTTCGTGAATTGGAGAGCCAGTGAATATGCCACCATTATTCACAACGATATCAATTTTTCCAAAAGCATTCAGCGT
>JABGTQ010000070.1 GCA_018647025.1 Nitrospina sp.
ATTAGTGGAGGAGTTTATTTATATGCTGAGCGGACCTTGGAAACAAAAATTGATACGCTACGCAAATACAGGAACTGATTATAAACTTCCTATGAGGAATAGTATGGACTTACCCAGAACTATTCTGGGGAGGAAAATCACACAGAGAAAAAATATGAATCTTTCTTTATCTTTTCAAAATAAGATCAAGGGTGAAGTTCTATACGACGAAATGATGTCTAAGTATACTTCAATGGGAATTGGCGGGCCGGCAGATGTGTTTGTTTTACCAGCTAATTTGAGAGATTTGCAAATAATTTTGAAGCATCGTGGCAGTTGTCCAATTTTGACAATTGGGGAAGGAACTAATCTCCTTGTAAGAGATCAGGGCATTCGAGGAATTGTGATCTCGTTAAAAAAATGTTTTAAATCAATAAAAAAACCAGTCTTTTATAAATCCATAGAGGGTGAAGAAAGAGCACTTGTTAAAGTGGACGGTGGTGTCAAATTGTCCTACCTAGCTAAATTTGTAGCACGCTATGGTCTAGCTGGCATTGAAAACTTAGTTGGGGTTCCAGGTTCTGTTGGAGGTTCTGTTGCGATGAATGCTGGAGCAGAGGGTGCTGAAATCAGCCAAGTTCTTCGTAGTATTAAGTTTCTAACTCTTAATGGAGAAATTAAAACATATAGTAAAAGCGAGATGATATTTGCATATCGAAAAACTATGTTTCCTTCAAAAGACGGAATAGTAATTGAAGCCGAACTAGACTTGTCAATTGGAAAAATTTCTGAGATTTATCTTAAAATGGATAAATATTTATCGCGGCGAGGTTTAACACAGCCTTTAAATATGCCAAATTCGGGATCAATTTTTAAAAATCCTGACGGTGAAAAAGCTGGCCATTTAATTGAATCCGCTGGCCTAAAAGGTTGTCAAATTGGAGGGGCTGGCGTTTCAATTAAGCATGCCAACTTTATAGTAAATAAAGGAGGTGCGTTAGCAGAGGATATAATCCTATTAATTAAGCATATTCAGACTGTTGTTGAAGAAAAAAGCGGTATTAAATTAGAACAAGAAATTATCGTTATTTAATTGGGTTGATAACTATTCAATGAAATTAAAAGATAAAATAATTGGAGTTTTGATGGGAGGTTTGTCTTCTGAACGAGATGTTTCGATTACTTCGGGTAATGCAGTATTGGAAGCATTGCAAAGAAAAGGTTTAAAAGGAATAGGAATTGATGTGAGTAATGATATCGCCTTCTCTTTGGTGAAAAATAAAATTGATATAGCGTTCATAGCGCTGCATGGACTTTACGGAGAGGATGGTACGATTCAAGGTTTACTTGAGTATTCAAAAATACCCTATACAGGGACTGGCGTATTAGCTAGCGCATTAACATACGACAAGGTGAAGTCTAAAGAAATTTTAAAATTTAATAAAATTCCTACGGCTGACTATCAAGTTTTTTATAGAGGAAAGGCTGAAATGCAGGAACTTAAATTGAGTTTACCTGTTGTTGTGAAACCTTCAAATCAGGGTTCAAGTATCGGAATTACTATTGTCAAGAAAGAAAAAGAGTGGGGGGCAGCTTTGGAGTTAGCTTTTAGTTACGCCAAAGAAGTTTTGGTTGAGAAATTTATTGAAGGTAAGTTGCTAGCTATTGGAATGAATGGAGAACAACCTATGCCCATCGTACACATTCGTCCTAAATCGGGATTTTATGATTATGAATCTAAATATACTAGTGGTCGCACACTGTATACCTGTCCTGCAGATCTTAGTAAAGAGGACACAAAGCGGTGTAATGATATATCCATCAAAGTCTATCAGGCCTTACGAGGCAATGGGATGCCTCGAGTTGACGTGATACTTGATGCTAATGGAGTGCCAAATGTGCTTGAAATGAATACTGTTCCGGGCATGACCCAAACAAGTCTGTTGCCAATGGCTGCAAAACAGTCTGGAATTGAATTTGATGATTTGGTAGTCGAGATTTTAAAACTAGCTAAACTCGAATTTGAAGAGTGAAATATTATTATGAACTTAGTTATGTTAGATAAAAAAAAATGATAAGCACTTGGAAACAGAATGAGTTCTATCAGGGAAAGAATCAAAAAGAAACTGGATTCTCTGAGAGAAAGTCAAAACGAAAGGGAGTCAATATAAACGTAAGTTCTTTTTTTCTAGACTTAATCAATGGATTAGCGAAGGTCGTTCTGATAGTTATATTTTTCTATGGGATTTTCATGAGTTATAGATTTATAAATCAGTCACCCTACTTTAATGTTAATGAAATAAATCTAGTTGGTCAAAAAAAATTATCAAACGAAGAGTTGAGTTCATGGATTGGGCCCATAATCGGGGAAAATATATTTGCATTAGAACTTAATGAAATCTCTAAAAGGTTAGTTGGTCATCCGTGGATAAAGTCGGCTTCAGTGGGGAGAGTATTTCCTCAAGGTATTTATGTTGAAATTAAGGAAAGAGTTCCTTTTGCTAAAATTCAATTAGAACAGGTTTACGTTATGGATAATTATGGTGTTTTGCTGGGGACAAATGTAATAGGTGAAAATAATCTTCCTACTATAACAGGTGTGAAAACTAAAAATCGTAAAATAGGAAATAATGTTGCAAAAGAAGAAATTATTAGTGGATTGAAAATCATGCACAGTCTCAATCGTCTCTCTATATTCGAAAAAAATAAAATTGATAATATTCATATTACTAACAGACATAGGATTACTTTTTCTACGCATGCCAAGAATATTAAAGTTCACATGCGACCAGAAATAGCACAAGAAAGTTTTGAAAACTTGGTACTCGCATTAGGTGTGATAGAAAAAAATGAGAAAAATTTAAGCGATATTGATCTGTCTTTTAAAAACAGGATTGTTATAAAACACGGCAATAAGGTAAAGAAAAAAATCTAAAGAACCTAAAAGAATTGAACCTGGAAAGGGAGAGGACGTATGTCCAAGAAAAATGATTACATAGTAGGTCTTGATATTGGAACCACTAAAATATGCTGCATCATTGGGGAAATAAGCAACGAGAATCAAGTTGATATCATAGGGTTAGGTCAATATCCTTCGCGTGGTCTACGCAAAGGTGTCGTGGTAAATATTGATGGGACCGTGGAATCTATCAAAAATGCTGTTGAGGAAGCAGAGTTAATGGCGGGGTGTGAAATAGAATCTGTGTTTGTTGGCATTGCCGGTGGTCATATTAATAGTTTGAATAGTCACGGTATTATTGCCGCACAAAGTAAGGAAATTACACAAAAGGATGTCGATAGAGTAATAGATGCAGCAAAAGCGATAGCCATTCCACTTGATAGGGAAGTTATTCATGTCTTGCCGCAGGAGTTTATTGTAGATAATCAGGATGGAATTAAAACTCCTTTAGGTATGGCTGGAATTCGTTTAGAAGCGAAGGTGCATATTGTCACTGCTGCGGTAACTTCTGCACAGAATATAGTTAGGTGTGTTAACAAGGCGGGATTAGGTGTCAGAGATATTGTTTTAGAACAGTTGGCCTCAAGCGAGTCAGTTCTATCATCAGACGAAAAAGAACTAGGTGTAGCTATGATTGATATCGGAGGTGGCACATCAGATCTAGCGATTTTTTATCAAGAAGCAATCAAACATACGTCAGTTCTGACAATTGCTGGAGCGCAAATGACAAACGATATTGCCATTGGACTACGCACCCCAAATCAAGAGGCTGAAAAAATAAAACATACACATGGATGCGCTTTTTCAAGTTTAGTGGCAGAAGATGAAACTATAGAAGTTCCAAGTGTTGGGGGACGTGAAACACGTACTGTTTCACGACAAATATTGAGTGAAATTTTAGAAGCGCGTGCAAGGGAAATGTTTGAGATGTTGAACCATGAGATTAACGTTTCAGGGTTTCGAGACATTGTATCATCAGGTATTGTTATCACTGGTGGGGCATCAAGTTTACAAGGAATGGGGGAACTGGCTGAAGAAATATTTCAACTTCCAGTTCGTGTGGGTGTCCCCACTAACTTAGGAGGATTAGTAGATGTTGTAGGTAGTCCAATGTATGCAACAAGTACGGGGTTGATTCAATATGGTATGAAACGTATTAAAGCAGGAACGATCCATGAATTACAGGGACGACACTTGTTTGATAAAATTTTCAGTCGAATGAAAGATTGGGCTGAAGAATTTTTTTAATTGAAAGGAGGAAAAATGAGTCTAATAGAATTTGAATCAAGAAATGAATACTCTGCTTCCATTAGAGTTATTGGTGTGGGAGGAGGAGGAACCAATGCAGTTAATTCTATGTTGCGAGGTCCGGCTATGGGAGTAGACTTTATAGTAGCCAATACCGACATCCAGTCATTGGAGGCATCCCCATGCGAGGATCAGATTCAATTAGGGGGAAATCTAATGCGTGGCCTCGGTGCAGGGGCAAGCCCTGAAACGGGACAACTTGCAGCTCAAGAAAGTGAAGAGCACATACGTAATATGCTTGACGGATCTGATATGGTTTTTATAACGGCTGGAATGGGTGGCGGGACTGGAACCGGTGCCGCCCCGACGATTGCACGTATTGCTCGTGAGATTGGCGCACTAACGGTTGGCATCGTGACTAAACCATTTTCTTTTGAAGGTAAAAGACGAATGGTTCAAGCAGAAGCTGGAATTAAGGAGCTTAAAGACGCAATCGACACTCTAATAGTAATTCCTAATCAAAAATTATTGAGTTTTGTTGGTAAGCAAACATCATTGAATAACGCGTTTGGAATTGTAGATGATGTATTGCAACAAGCGGTAGGTAGTATTTCGGATCTAATAGTAACTCCTGGCTTGGTAAACTTAGACTTTGCTGATGTGAAAACTATAATGGGTAATATGGGTAAAGCCATTATGGGTAGCGGATGCGCAGCAGGAGAAAATAGGGCTATAGAGGCTGCTGAAAAATCAATTTCCAGTCCTCTTCTTGATGACAGCAATATTGATGGGGCACGACAAATTCTTATCAATATTACGGGTGGTACTGACATGACTCTTGCCGAGGTAGATGAAGCTGCAACGCTTATTACTAAAACAGCACATGACGATGCCAATATAATTTTTGGTACCGTTAATAGTGAAAGCATGGAAGGGCAAATGCGGGTTACTGTAATTGCAACCGGCTTCGAAATGAAAACTGAGGTGGAAAAACCATCTACAACTACATTAAAGAAAAGTCCCGATGATATAGATACAATGATGCCTATGGCTGTAGGAGATAGTGGCTATCGTCATCTTAAAAGTTTAGCAAATGAAATTAAAGATGAAAATCCAGAGTCATTAGATCCATCTGTGAATTTCGACGTACCAACTTTTTTGAGAAAACACGCAGACTGAGTAATATATTGTAACGACATGAAAAATTAACAAAAGAATGGAGACCAATTAGTTTTAATTTCCATTAATTGCCCAGTTATAATCCATATATGAAATTGAATATTGAGGATTTTTAATTACGTTTCTATTTTCTTTAGAAACATAAAGAGAAATAAAGTTACGAACTCCTCCACTTGATTTAAAATCCTGGGCAAACCAATTAAAGATCTGTGATAGGAAGATTTTCCCAGGC
>JABGTQ010000071.1 GCA_018647025.1 Nitrospina sp.
GCCAGAATTTCTTCAGGTCCGCCGCCTTGTGCTTTAGCCACAAAACCGGCTGCAAGAACTGAGCTTAGAAACGCAAAGCTTGTTCCTTGAACGCAGATCATTCCAGCACCTATATTCATCGGTTTTTTAGCTTGGATGATCGTACCAACTCCTGAAACCATAAGCGCCATACTTATTAGATAAGGTATATGCTCACCTAATCCAAGTACACCTCCAATAATTAAGGTTGGTGTAATAACGCCAACAAAACTTGCCAGCACATGCTGTAGTGCGGCAAAGAACTTTTCAGCAGGTGGTGGATCTGCTTCAAGTTCGTAAATTAACTCTGAATCACTCATATTAACTCTCCTTATATAGTTAAAGAATAATGCTAACAATAATTGTCAACAATCAACATATTAACACAATTTTTTATCATTATTATTGAACTCAATAAAATTTACATTATCGAATTAATCGAACTAACTTAAAGAACAATCTAGAAGTATTGAAATGAATTTTTTGATGGTGCCCGGAGCCGGAATCGTACTAATTGCCGAGAGCCTTGTTACAAAAGGATTTACAAAATTTTTAAGATTTACTGGTACAGTTTCTGGTACAGATTGATCTAGTTTCGATTGGCTACTTTGCTTTTTCCAAAAAAATCCCAAGTATTCGTCCATCCAGTTTTAGCATAGACTATATTGGGGTTTTTAGGTAGATCATCTGGAAGCTTACCTTTATCAAAGGCCTCTCTCCATTTTGGCAATGATTTAATTGAAGAATCACAGGCATATTTTTTAGCATTCTCATAAGATCTATAGTTTTTTGTTGGCTCTTGCTTGCCAAAAAAATCATAATAACTGATCCATTCTTTATAGGCTGAATGAGGTTTTTTCGGAAAGTTTTTTGGACAGTCTGTAGAATTCACAAATACTGAATATTTTTCTAGAGTATCAATATCAGTGCCTTTAATATAATCCTTCAATTCCTTCAATGAAATAAATTCAATAGGCTCTGGCTTGCCAAAAAAATCATACCAACTTATCCATTCGTGCTTGAAAGACCTACTAGGATTTGTAACAAAATTTTTTGGAAAATCTTTGGACTTTACAAAAAGCCTCCATTTTGATTCAGAATTAACTGAAGTATTTTGAATAAATTCTTTCATTTCTCTAAGTGGTGCGTATTCTGTTTCTTTTTTTCCAAATAAGTCATTCCAACTTATGAACTCTTTGTAAGAAGTATTTGGTGCACTTGGAAACGAATCTGGAAACTTTTTTGATTTTGAAAAAGTTCGATATTTTTTTGCGGTATTAATGTTATTTTCTTTCAAATACTTTTTTAATTCTGCATATGAGACCAACTCAACAGGCTGACTATTTCCTAAAAAATCATACCAATTTGTAAATTCGTCTTTATAAAATGAAGGAGGATGTCCTGGAAATTTATTAGGAAATCCTTCTGACCTTGCAAAAACAAACCAGTCGGCTTGCTTATTAATATCAGAATTGATGGCATATTCCCTAAGCTCTTCAAACGAAACCTTCTCCTCGGGCATTTCTTTCCCAAGAAAATCATACCAATTAGTCCATTCTTTGTATGTGGTATCTGGTTTTACAGGAATGTCTGCAGGATGCGTTTTCAATTTAGTAAGCGACCTCCACTCATGTGAGCTTTTTAAACCTAATGATCTAGCATATTGTCTTGCGTGTTCAAAAGGCCTTCGGCCAATTTTAGCCATTCGACTCCATGCTTTAAGATGAAGGTTTTTAGTAAAGTCTTCTAAGTTAAAATCATGTATTGGATGCTCAGACTCAATGTCAAGAAATTTTATCGGTGGCTTTTTGCCTTCTTTCATTAGCCTAAAATATTCAACAATTCTTCCATCATGTTCTGACATGGATCGAAGCACCATTAAAATTTCTTGATAGGATTCATCAATATTTTTAGAATTTTTTTTATCAATAACAGTAGGGACAATAATATAGCTAGTACCCTTTGAACTGTCTTTTGGCTTCCTTAGTGCTCGACCAATAGCTTGCGTAATTGAAACTGTTGACTGTTTTGGATCGACAAAAATTACTGAATCAATTGAAGGCACGTCTATACCCTCAGAAAGACATCTTGCATTAGCAACCAGGCTTGGAGATGCATTAGAAAACTCTGACAATATTCTTTGTCTCTTTGTTCCAGATTGCATTCCATCTACATAGAATGTATTTACATACGAAGTCTTATCAATGTTGTTTATTCCATTGGCAAATGCTTTAGCTCTATCCCTTCTATGATGA
>JABGTQ010000375.1 GCA_018647025.1 Nitrospina sp.
ATACATATTTTGTAGTTACAAATTGTGTGGCACGTTTTTGTGGACACCCCTTTTGTTTTATTAATATTAAAATTTTGTTCGGTCTATTCTGCCTTATTAGTTGGTTTATGAGTATTCATGATCAAATAAAACTTTTTGGCCCATTCGAAGACTTTAGTATTAGTGCCGATGTATTTTCGGATTAACTCTTCTGATTCTCTTTCAAAACAGTGAAAAATAAATTCTACGGGGCTTTTTTGTTTGTATTGTTTTAAATATCTTTTTAACTGGGTTTTGGTTTTAGCTTTTCCGTTATCGGCGTATTTTGCTACATAGGGAGTAAAGTAGGGGTATAGAGTATTGTTGTGCCAATCACCGTGTAGAGTTGTTTTCATGAAATTACCTATTAAAAGGTCGTCAAATATTTCATACTTTATGGCAGTCATTAGAGATCCACGAGGAACTTCGAATGTGATACCTCGTTTAAATTTTCTAGTTCGTAATTCTAGAATATTGTCTTTTTTCCCAACTCGAAAGTTGATGAAATCAACAAAGCCTTTTAGGCTTTCGATTTTTTTGATATATCGTTCAATTTTTATTGCATCACTTGAATCTAAATGATCCTCCCAGTTATCACCAAATTCTTTTGGGTCAATAGGAGAAAGAATAATTTTATTCGGTTTAATTTCTTGAAATTGATTGGTTTCAAGGTTGTATCTGATAAAAGCTGGGTAGAGTTCGAATTCTGGAGAGAGTTGGTTGGTGTAATCAGATATATTAGTAGTGAACTGATTTGCCCAAGAACTGTCTTTTCTTTGGTAGTAATGGAAGCAACTTGAGGGAACGATAGATTTTGTTCCGTAGTATCGTGACCAAAAATTTATTTGTTCTCCCATTGGTTTTTTTAAAGCTGCTTTAGGTGAGATTTGAGTTCCATCTTCCATGAAATAGTTGATCATATCGGCATCACCGTAACCAAACAACTTAAATAGGAAAGGATCTTTAAAACTTTTAGTAATATTTTGGACGAATTTACCCCAACCTTTGTTATAAGCATCATTTATATTAACCAGCAGACGACCGTTAAGGTTTATCAGCAAAATAGAATCCTGAAAATAATCAGAAATTGTCAGGATATGCAGGTTTTTAGTGAGTTGGATCCACTTACGTTCTTCTAAAGTAGATACGTTGAATCCAAGGTTAGTAAGGTCATTTTGGAGTCGGTTGCCGATGTGGTTGGCAAGCAAAATCTTTTTATCTCGGAGTTTGTCAAGAGATTCGATACTTATATGATCTGGATGGCCATGAGATAGCCAGATGTATTCGCATTTTTTTAGATTTTCCCACAGTTCTTCAGGAATGTTATACGGCAACCCCCAACTTCCGAAATATGCAGAGCCAGTCAACCATGGATCTGTTGCAAGAATCGGTTTGCCATCATGGCAAATTATCGTTGCATTGCCTATTGTTTCAAAACCAATCATTGTTGTAACTCAAGTGAAAAATATAAGTTATTGTAAAGAAAGTAGTTATTTTATTTTAAGAGAGGAAAAATTATTCCCATTCAATCGTTCCAGGTGGTTTTGAGCTAATGTCATAAACGACTCGATTGACGCCCTTAACTTCGTTGATGATTCTGTTTGATAATTGTGCCAGCAGTTCGTATGGTAGGTGGGCCCAGTCGGCAGTCATTCCGTCAGAGCTAGTGACAGCGCGGATGGCAATAACGTTTTCATAGGTTCGGGCATCTCCCATAACACCTACCGTTTTAACAGGCAGTAAAACGGCAAATGACTGCCATAGCTTGTTGTACAGATTCGCTATTTTTATTTCTTCAATGATGATTGTGTCTGCTTCTCTCAGAACTTTTAAACGGTCTTTGGTTACATTACCTAGAATACGGATAGCCAGTCCGGGGCCAGGAAATGGTTGCCGATTGATCATCGTATCGGGCAAACCAATTTCGTGTCCGAGTTTTCTCGCTTCATCCTTAAACAGTTCTCGAAGTGGTTCAACAAGTTTGAGATTCATTTTCTCTGGCAGGCCGCCTACATTATGGTGGGACTTTATCACTACTGATGGTCCGCCTTTAAATGAGATAGACTCGATGACATCCGGATATAATGTTCCTTGCGCCAAATACTCGAAATTTCCAAGTCGTTTGGCTTCCTCTTCAAAAATTTCGATGAAGGTATTACCGATTATTTTACGTTTTTTTTCCGGGTCGCTCACTCCCTCAAGTTTTTCTAAAAATCGGTCAGCAGCATCCACAACATCGAGATTGATTTGAAAGTTGTCGCGGAATTCATGTTCTACCTTTTGGCGTTCATCTGCTCTGAGCAAACCATTGTCTACAAAAATACATGTGAGGCGATCGCCTATAGCTTTGTGAACTAACATTGCTACAACAGAAGAATCAACTCCGCCACTTAGTCCACATAACACATGTCCATTGCCTACCTGTGTTTTTATGTTTTGGATAGAATATTTAGCAAGGGAATCGGTTTTCCAGTTTTTATTACATTTGCAAATCTCGAAAATAAAATTATTCAGTAGAGTTGTCCCACAGCTTGTATGAACCACTTCAGGGTGAAACTGAAGGCCATATATTTTTTTTATTGGATTTTCTATCGCTGCAATGGGGGAATTGTTTGTAAAGGCAGTAGATTTAAATCCAGTTGGTAGTTTTTTGATGAAGTCACCGTGACTCATCCACACAGTGGAGTTATTTTTTACTCCATTTAATAGGCCCGAATCTTCTTGAACGTTAAGTTGAGCTCGTCCGTATTCTCGGTCTTCTGCTGGAGAGACTGTCCCATTGAGAATGTGACTTATCAGCTGCATTCCATAGCAAATTCCTAATATAGGTATGCCTAATTCAAATAAATTTTTATCACAAAGAAATGCATCTTTTTCAAGGACACTAGCAGGTCCGCCAGATAGGATGATGCCTTTTGGTCTAAGAGTTTTAATCTCGGAGAGAGGTTTCGTGCATGGATGAATTTCGCAAAAGACATGTGCTTCACGAACTTTTCGAGCAATGTTCTGAGTATACTGAGACCCAAAATCAAGAATAAGAATTTGCTGCTCGTGCAGTGGGCTGCTAGAGATTTTCTCAGGAGTTTGTGACATTAAGTTGGTTTATTCTTGATATTGCGGAATTTAACGATCTACTCAACGTGGTAATTAGGAGCTTCTTTTGTAACCACCACGTCGTGGATATGGCTTTCTCGTAGGCCGGCGGCGGTAATTTTAATAAAATTTGAATTTTTTCTCAAGTCTTCAATGTCTTTGGCTCCACAATAACCCATTCCCGCTCGGATTCCTCCCAGCATTTGATGGACGGTGAAAGCAACTCCTCCTCGATAGGGTATACGAGCCTCTACTCCCTCAGGGACTAGTTTGCTGTCTGAAAGTTCAAGTTCTTGA
>JABGTQ010000072.1 GCA_018647025.1 Nitrospina sp.
AAAAAAGAAACAGAGTTAATGAATTTCTCAACACCACTTCCTGACATAAGAACCTCACTATAAAGACAAAAAACAATATTGACATTAAAGGTTAAATAAATCAATTATTTATAGTTATATATTAAAAAATATCAGCTATCTAATTAATTGAATAAAGATTTTATACGTTTTGTCCGTTAATCTAACCTTAGACCTTTGAATTTAGTACTTTCTCGTAAAAAATTTACCGTTTAAACTTGCTGCTATGGAATATCCTAATTTTAAATCTAGGCAAAAACCTGCTTTTTATACAATTCTGGTTTTTGTGATGTCATTTCTTTTAGGGGCGCTTCCTGCAAATGCGATAACTGAAGGGCCATACTTTACCTTAACTGGCTCGATAGATATGTTTGAAGATATGACATTAACCAATATCGACTCCGGTTTGGGGGGGGTACAGTCAAATATGGGAAGAGAAATAGGACTGGGGTTCAACCACTCCATAGGGTATCAATTTAGAAACTCGTTTAGCACGGAACTCGAATTTTCATACAAAGGTGGGGACTTCACGCCCGGTAAAGAGAGCTCTGGTGGTCTAGATGGCGACATGACCACTAAATCATTTCTAATCAATGGGATATACTCTTTTAATATCAGGGAATTTTATACCCCCTATATTGGATATGGAATTGGTCTTGCGAGTCATGAAGCAACTAATAATAATGCCAAAGGTGATAGGAGCGATGGAACATTAGCTTATCAGCTTAAAATGGGTGTCGATATGGAATTCTTTAGAAAATTATCACTTCTTCTGGGGTACCGATATTTCACAACAGACAACCCTGACTTTACTGGTTTTTTTACCGCAGAATCCTCCTCGCATAGCATTGAAGCAGGAGTAAAATTTCATTTCTAAATTAGTTTTTATCTAAAGAGTCGTATGGTACCGCCGCATCGTCTTTTAATCGTTAATCCGTGGGCAAATATAAATCAACACCGACAAAAAAACATATATCTTCTCACAAGCATTCAATCATTAAAGTGCCTCACTAGCACCCTTAAAGTTTAAGTAAATTCATTGCGATAAACTACTTTCTCAGTTAGAATTTATCCCATTGGTTAAATTTAAAAATTTCAAACTACGTTGATCTTAAGGAGAAATAATGTCCTCTGCAGCTGCGCGTCATATTTTAGTAAATACTGAAGAAGAGTGTCTCAAATTAAAAAATGAAATTGAAGCGGGTACAAAATTTGAGGACTCTGCAAAAAAACATTCCAAGTGTCCTTCTGGTGCTGAGGGAGGTAGCTTAGGAGAGTTTAACCCAGGTCAAATGGTACCAGAGTTTGACAAGGTTGTTTTCAATGAAGAGGTTGGAAAGGTCCACGGTCCCATAAAAACACAATTTGGATACCATTTAATAGAGATCACAAGTAGAACTTAGTATTTTTAAAATTCTATCTTTAAATATAACAACTAACCTAATAGTGTGGCTAAAAAAAGTACTCCGAAAAAGAGAAATGAAAATCCGATCTTTACTGTATTTGTGCACGCAGGCTATACAGTCCTGATTATTTCCATGATTACTTGGATGATATACATCGAAATTGGAATATAAAACTACATTTATTCCCCTTACTAAACTTTCGATTCATTAATATAGAGAATAATGAAAGAAAAGGCCTCCATCATCGATTATATCGGTAGTTTCATTGGGGTAGTAGTTATAGGCTTCATTCTTTTTATTTTAGTTTGGCCCATTATAGATCCAACGCCAAATAAGTCTTCGACCTTAAAAGAAAATGCACAACAACTTACAAAATAAAAAAATTTGTCTTAAACAAACCAACCTTTAGGCCATTTTCTCAGAGCAAACTAACATCACTCCATATTAACTTAACTGCTAATAATATTAAGTTTAAACCAGTTACGTTTTCCGACCTTAACTACATCACCAGCGGCAATATCTATAGTGTCGTCAAATAATGGGATGTTTTTACCGTTAATAGAAACTGCCCCCTGTTTAAACAATCGACGCACTTCGCTATTACTCTTGGAGTTATCGAAATACTTGTTTATTAAATCTATAGCAATCCATTGAGAGTCGACGACTTCCATTGTAGGAATATCCTCAGGAGTGATTTTTTTTGAAAAAGTATTTTCAAACCATTCTCTTTCTCTCGTGGCAGATGCTTCATCGTGGTAACGTTTTATTATTTCTTCAGCAAGAAATTTTTTCCACTTCATCGGATCTTTGACAATCTCTTTGTCTATAATGGAAATCTCTTCTATTGAAATCTTAGTGTAAATTTTAAGATAATCTACAATTAATTCATCTGGAACTTTCATACAGCGTCCAAACTTATCTCGAGAAGAATGCCCAAGTCCAATATAATTATCTAGGCTCTTACTCTGCTTGGCCTTACCATCAATTCCTTGTGTTATTTTTGTAGTGATAATTACTTGCGGCTTCTGCCCAAACTTTTGCTGATAAAAGCGTCCTAGCATTTCATTAAATAACTGATCTGAACCTATAATGGTTAGATCCGACTCGAGCACATAAGAATCATAACCCTGAAGTATAGGGTAAATCATCTCATGCAAATAAATATCCTCCTGATTCTTTATCCTCCGCTGAAACATATCTCTTGAAATAAGGCGAGAATGAGTGACCATGGCTAATAACTTCAAAAACTCTGAAAGGTTGTACTTGGAAAACCATTCCGAGTTTCTCCTAATCTCAAGCAAATCAGGATCATCAAACCTCAGAACCATCTTAGCCTGTCGGATAAATTCATCAGCATTTTTGTCAATTTCAGATTGAGGAATGATGGGTCGAGTATTATTTCTACCTGTTGGGTCACCAATCTGTGTAGTAAAGTCGCCAATTAAAAAAATAACTTTATGACCAAGATCCTGCAATTCGCGCATCATCCATAAATTAACGGCATGCCCTATATGAAGATAGGGAGAAGTAACATCAACACCGTATTTAATTCGGAGCTTTTTTTTAGAATCAATCAGTTCCTCAAACTCATTTAATGAAAAAAATTCATCTGTAGTTCTGAGAAAACTCTCAAGAAGTTCTTTTTTTGCATTACTAGGTGGCATAAAAAAATTTTCAAGTACAAGTTAAAGTATAGAGAAACGATAAGAATCGTTAATAAAAGCAATAAGTTAAATAACAATAAAAAACAACGATTGGAGTCTAGGGGTTTTAAAATAGAAAGTCAATTAGAGGTATATTTAATAAATAAGAAGAGCCGGCATAGACTAGAAATGTTTTATCTTGATAAAAAAATTATAGTAAATTTTCAAAAAACCTGCTTAATAAAACAACTACATCTTTTTTAAACTTATGTTTTTCCAATTAAAATGACAAAGCAAAAACTATTAAATGTTTAAATATTAATGGAGAATATTACATGGCAATTTATATGACAGCTCAGTATCAAGTTCATCCAAGTCAAACAGAAAAAGTCAAAGCAAGTATTCGTCCATTAGTAGAACATGTAAAAATGCATGAACCATTAACCACTATCTATATTGCTCAACAACAGATATTGGACCCATCTAAGTTTATGCACATTTTGAGATTTGAGGATGAAGCAGCTCTGAAAGTTCATCAAAATTCACCAGCATCAGCGCAGTTTGTGCAAACAGTATATCCGAAAACTCTAAAGCCAATAGAATTTTCCGAGTATAACTTGATAGCAACAGTAAATCCTTAAAACAATCCTAGAATGCAGGTTGTTAGCTGAGATCTTTCAACATTTTTGAAAGTTCAAACAAATGCTTCTCCATATTAGGAGGAAGATCTTGGGAGGAAGATATTTTTTGAGTAGGGAAGTAGTCAGACAACTGATAATGTTGGTCAAGGCGTACCCAGTTTTTCTCATCGGCAGATATTTCATCATCTTTTTGAAGTTTTCCCTGTTTAATATTAGAAATCAACGATTGAGCCAAGACATTTCGAACTACTTTACCCGACCTACGAATCGATACGTGCCTATGTAAAATCTTCGGGTTTAATCCTTTAGCCATATAAAAAACCTCAATTAGCCTAGATTAACTGGGACGCACTAGGAATGATGACTTCTCAAGTTTTTTCGATAAAGTACTAACAACATAAAAGATGATAAAAGAAAAATAAAAATCCCCACAAACTGTGAAGTCGAAAGAAGCTGCTCAAGTGGGAATCCCCTGTCATCTCCTCGAAAATATTCAATAAGAAATCTACCAATTGAATAGAGAATACCATAGGACCAGAGTACCTGCCCATCAAATACTTTTTTCTTACTTAGTATCATTAAAAATATAAAAATAAATAACGCATTTATCGAAAGATAAATTTGAGTAGGGTGCAAAGAAGTTTCAAGAGGGGCCAACGATCTAGGGTTTGTAAAAGTTATTCCAAAAATAGCAT
>JABGTQ010000376.1 GCA_018647025.1 Nitrospina sp.
CTTTTCTTATAGATTTTTCTCTAATGGCCTTTCCAGTTTTAAGAGCATGATGTAAGCATGCCGATAAGGCTAAAGCTGCGTTACTTGCCTGAAAGTCTCCTAAAAGTGATAGCTCAAGGTCTTTCAAACAGACACTTCGGTTCTGATACGTAATAGAAAGCAGGGGAGATTTTTTCCCTTTAGTTATTTGGACATCAAAATGTTCCCCTAAAAATTGTGCATTCGCTGATTTTTGATCTGAGATATTCTTTATTACGTCATGCACCTCTTTACTTAGTTTAGAAGCAAAAACCGTTCCATTTTTCTTTATAATTGATGCTTTTTCAAAGGCGATTTCTTGAATCGTATTGCCAAGGTAAGACGTGTGATCTTTGTCTATGGAGGTAATTAAACTTATATTTCCTTTACAAAGGCTAGTAGCATCTAAACGGCCTCCCATTCCTACTTCAATCACATTGAGATCGGTTCCTTGCTTGGCAAAATGCAGAAATGCCATCACTGTGCAAAATTCAAAAAATGTAATGGGTGTTTTTATCTTCTCTGTAGTTCTTTTGACTTTAGCTATTAGCTTCGTGACTTCATCGTCTGAAAGGGGAGTCCTGTTAACCTGAATCCGTTCACTGAAATTAATTAGATGTGGAGAGGTGTAAAGCCCAACGCGGTAACCCGCATTGCGAAGGATGGACTCACAAAATGCTGCGGTTGATCCTTTGCCATTCGTGCCCGCTATATGAATCGTTGGAGATTTTTGTTGAGGGTTGCCTAGTGCATCCAGAACAGAAGAAATATTTTTTAGGCCCAGTTTGATTCCTTTTGGGATCAGACCGTAGAGATATTTTAAAGACTCTTCAGAAATAGGCGTTGCCATGGGTAATAAAACTTAATAAATATAGGTATATTTTAATCGGAACAAACTTTAGAGAGAGTTTCCCAGGAAGCTAAACCAGCATCAGTCCAATTTAGCTCTAAAAAGTCTGGGCTCGCCAAGGGATAGAAGCGACAAAGCTTTATATAATTTACAGTATTGATGGTGTCCCTTATTTTTGTTTCAGAAGCTTGGTGGAGGGGGATAAAGTTATTCATACTCTTCTTCCATTCCCAAGGAGTTGGAGTGGTTGCCAATTGAATATATTCCCATTCGGGGTGATCTTTTAGCTGTATTAACTTTTCGATTAGGGCAGATTGGTTTTCCTGTTTAAGAATGAGTGAAAAAATTAAATCATGACCCCACCAAAATAAGGTACGATAGGTAAACATTTTACTCTTTGAGAACATTTGTGGCATATCCAAAGAAATAAAAGGAAAACCATTGTGGTTCTCTCCTCTCACGATCTGTCCTTTTACAATATCTGATTCAGGAGGGCAGGGGTGTGGTGCCTGAGATAGAGTTTTTATGACCTCTTGCTTAAGGCAGTTAAGGTTGGCCTCCGCCTTTTTCATAATAGCTGGTTTATGTAAAAAAATATCTACCGTGTTAAATAATTTGACTTCCAGGGGAGACCATTCGACAGATATAGGTTCTTGTTTGGTCATAGAAAGTTGAATAGATAGTTTGTCAGGAAGGGAGAAACTAGTAACCAAAAGTCACATTGAGTTGTTATAAAGACGGGATTAAAAAGTTTTATTCTTGGGTAGAAATTAAAATTTAGTCTTTTTAGCTTGAATGTCTTCCCTTTGTCGTCCCATAACATAATGATGAACCATGTCATCGATCTCGTCTGTAGTGTCAGTAATTGAGCAACGACAAACGTTTGTATCATCAATTTTATGAATAATGACTTTTGCGGCAAAAGGTTCAACGTCGCGACTCAATTTAATTTTACACTCGTGGGTTGAACCAATTTCGTGATCATCGTTTGGAAAAGAAATTCCGCCTGCACATATATCGACTGCCTTTGATGTCTTTCCCCCTTTAATTTTAATCAGGATTGGTTCGTCGTCTGAGGGATAAACACGGTACGAACCTCTATTACCCTCTGGGACTTCAAACATCTTTTTATCTTCTTTCTTTTTATTCCAGAACAAAACTAATCCTCCTATTTTCGACCTAATTTTCTTTTCTTACTGGCGTTAATATATAAATTTTTTCAACTTCATAAAAATAAACATATTTAATAACCTTATTCTTTTTTTTTGTCAAATTCAACCCTCCTGTTTTTAGCTCTTACAGATTGTGTTAACTATTATTTGGAAAAGCTAAAGGGTTGTAATAAGTGTTAAGCTTTTTTAGGCTTCATATTTTCTCTTCCATCTACTTTTTTCTTTTTTGATTTTTTTTCAGGCATTTTTTCTAGTACAAATTCAATCCGCCTGTTTTTGGCTCTCCCTTCTTTTGTGTTATTCGGTACCATTGGAAAAGTGTCCGCGTATCCTGTTGCAGTCAATCGCTCAGGTTCTATTCCTTTATCATAAAAATAGCGAAGCACAGCAGTTGCTCTAACTGCCGAGAGTTCCCAATTTGATTCAAATTTTGGTGTTTTTATAGGCACGTCATCCGTATGCCCTTGAATAAAAATCTTATAATTTTTTCCTTTTTTGTTGATGACGCTAACTATTTCGTTAAGAACCGGGCGTGCTTCCCGTTGAAGTTTTGCCCCCCCGGCCTTAAATAAATTGAGTCCAGGAACTCGAAGAACTACTTTCTTTTCTACAGTATCTTCTGTTTTTGCTGCTTGTGATGCGTCTCTCATGTCCTTAAGGTTTTTCATTACTTTGGTCGAGTCCACAACTTTCATGATTTTAGCTAGGCCATCAGGACCATCCTCTTCAACCATCATATCGATTGCTGATTTGAATTTTTCAGTATTATCTTTTTCTACAGAATAAAAGAGTACGAAAAAAACCATCAACAATGTAACCATATCCGCAAATGTTGCCATCCAAGGTTCAACGCCACCGGGAATATAATCATTTGGCACTTCGGCAGTACTGCCTTTTTTTTCAGCGGGTTTGTTCTTTAGTCCAGCATCTTCAAATTTTTTTTCCCAGTCCTCGTTGAGCTTGGTTTTTTGGTTATCAAGCTGGTCTTTAGCTTGTTGTTCCTGAAGCTTCAGTTTATCTATCCCTTTTTCAACTTTATCTTTTTCCTGTGCGACCGCCTCTTTTTGTTTATCTAGAGCCTCTTGGTATTTATTTTTTTGTTTTTCAAGTTTTTCAGCTGCTTTTTCGTTTGCCGCTTTAAGTTTTTTTACAGCGGCTTCGTATTTTTTTAGCTTTGGGTTTTCTTCAGCCATAGGGGGAGTATTTGGTGTGTTTTACTATCGACTTATTTATTATTTCGTTTTAATTTATAAAAACGTAATTATGTATCTATTTTATAATTGTTCTATTTCTTTTTCTTCTTTTCTAGAGGCACTCTATCTCTTCCGGGTATATAAGAAGAAAGTTTCTCGTACACGACCATTGGATTACCTTCTGCCAGAATTGCACATGCTCCTTCAAAGGTAATTTCTAAATTCATAACTTCGGTCGCTGTTCGTGACGCGAGTTTTGCTCCAATAGGGTTCCAAAGCATATTTGCAAACATGGCCCCATACATTGTGGTTAAAAGAGCAACTGCCATAGCAGGCCCTACAGCATCTGGATCTGAAAGGTTGGCTAGCATCTGGACTAGGCCAATCAAGGTACCGATCATTCCGAAAGCCGGGCAATATGCCGCTAATTTTGCAAAAACATCCTGGATGACTGCATGGCGTGCCTTCATAGCATCAATTTCAATGGTCAGCGCACTCCGTATTACGTCCTCCTCAGTACCATCGGCGATTAAATTTGCAGCTTTTCTCAAGAAATCCTCTTCAAATTTCATTTTACTCAATGCTACGAGTCCACTTTTACGTGTTACTTGGCATAAATCACACATGGTTTGAACCATTTGATTGGGTTCCATTTTGTCAGCAGTCATGCAAAAGATAGCTGCTTTGAAGGCTGCGATTACGTCTTTCATCGGGAATGCCATTAGGCACGCTGAGACTGCACCACCAAATACAATCATAAGGCCCGCAACATCTACAAACATGTCCATAGTTCCACCCATAAGCATGGCTGATAGAATAAGTGCATTGCCTACAATAATTCCAATTAGTGTTCCTAAATCCATGGTGAAACTCCTAAGTTACTAAATATGTTACAAGTATTCATTGCATAAATTGCTGCAATTGTTTTTAAATATTCCGCTATTTATAGGAATATTTCAAGAAATTTGAGTTCTATTTATAATTACATTTTATGTATTTTAATAGTTACTTTGTATTAGTAGCGGTAGGATTCTGTTTATTAATTAGTTTAAAATCAAAAATTTAGGCACTATTATAGAGCTTATAACACGTCCATAATTCCTTTGGGTCTAAAACCTTAAAGATGATCACTTAATAAGTTAATTTAAATTATACAAAAGTTATCTTAAGTATATGATAATAAACTAATAAATTTTTTAATTGTATAGGTGGCACTTTACTGTATGTTGTTTTGCTAGTGATGAAGTGGTGGGTTTTTCGCTTTTGCAGCGGTCCATCACTTCGGGGCAACGAGTATGAAAATGGCACCCTGAAGGAGGATTAAGAGGTGAGGGTACATCACCTTTTAATGGTACATAATTATTTGATTTTTTGGGATTTGTCGATGGTTTGGCAGCAAGTAACGCCCGTGTGTATGGGTGAGCGGCATCTTTATTTAGAATTTTCGTTGGAGCGGTCTCGACTATTTGTCCTAAATACATAACAGCAGTTCTATGGGATAAATGTTTTACAACGTTCAAATCATGAGAAATGAATAATATTGTAATGTTTTCCTTTTCCTGAAGCTCTTGTAATAAATTTATAATCTGCGCCTGAATAGATACATCCAAGGCTGAAACCGGCTCGTCACAAACAAGATAGCGTGGATTTAGAGACAGTGCTCTGGCAATTCCTATTCGTTGCCTTTGTCCACCCGAAAATTCATGTGGATACCGGTTCATAAAAGAATGTGGTAGACCCACCTTTTGCATAATTTCTGTAATTTTTGACCTTAGGTTTGACCTGTCTGCCAAACCGTGAACCATCATAGCCTCACCTATAATTCTTTCTACAGTGAAGCGTGGATTGAGTGAACTAAATGGGTCCTGGAATATTATCTGTATTTTCGGTCGCAATCTATTAAGACTTTCTTTGTCAAGATTGAGAATATTTATCCCGTCAAAAATAACTTCTCCGGATGTTGGTTTGATAAGGTTTATTGACATGCGCCCAAGCGTTGTTTTTCCACAACCTGACTCACCAACTAATCCAAGAATTTCACCGTGATCTATGTCTAGTGAAACACCATCTACAGCTTTCACAGTTTTTTTATTTCGAGATAGGAAACCATCATGAATGAAAAAATGCTTTTTGAGTGAACGAATGCTAATCATGGTCGTCATTGAACTTCCTTTAAACATTCCTCGTAAAGCCAGCAGGCGACTTTATGAGTACTTTCTTTGTTTAAATTTGCAAGTGGAGGTTGTTTTTGGCAACGTGGCATAGCTTCTTTGCATCTAGGATGAAATGCACAACCTTGAGGAAGATAAGCCGGATGAGGTACAGCTCCCGAGATAGATTCCAATTTAGATTTATTATCTTCCTTTGGGAGTGAATTGAGAAGGCCACGAGTATATGGGTGCATGGGACTTTCAAATAGAGATTCCACAGAAGCCTCTTCGACAATTTTTCCTGAATACATCACAGTAACTCGATCGGCAAACTGAGCAACTATTCCAAGGTTATGGGTTATTAGAAGGATA
>JABGTQ010000377.1 GCA_018647025.1 Nitrospina sp.
GATCACAACCCGGAATCTCTCATACCCATTTTCAAAGTTTTGGTCAGACGACTGAGATCAACTCTTGGATTAGTGGAAAATATACAAAAGAAAACGGGAATTGCAATAGAAGCGGAAGCTTGGCTATCAAAAATGACGTAATCAACGTGTTTCTAATTAGAGTTTTGAACGCCAAAATTTTCCAGCTGTATCCGTCCCCCCGAGTTTATATAGGAAAAAATCTTAAAGAGAATAGTAAATCCATTGCGCTATAACCTAATAGTGGTGTATGGTCTTGATATAATAGTAATTAAACGAGAGAGATAAAGTGGTTAAAGTCCCAGAGTTATTGTGTCCAGCCGGTAGTCCCGAAAAATTAAGATATGCCCTGGCGTTTGGAGCCGATGCTGTATATGCAGGACTTCCTCGATTTTCCTTACGGGCTAAAGAAAATCCTTACAATAATAGTTCCTTAAAAGAAGATATAGAATATTGCCATCAGGAAGGAAAAAAGTTTTATGTCACAGCAAATATTCTTCCCCAAAATCGAAAACTTGAATCATTCAAAAGTTCTATTGCAACTATTGCTGACGCAGGACCTGATGCAATAATTATGTCTGATCCAGGAATGATTCAATATGTGAGAAAGGAATTTCCAGAATTACCAATTCATTTATCAGTACAAACAAATACAATAAATTGGATGTCCGTGGCATTTTGGAGGGACTTTGGAGTAAAAAGAATTATTCTTTCACGAGAGTTATCTATGCCGGAGCTAAAAGAAATTCACACTCAAGTTCCTGACATTGGATTAGAATCATTTGTTCATGGGTCAATTTGTATTGCGTATTCAGGGCGATGTCTCTTATCTAATTACTTTAATCATCGAGATGCTAATCAAGGGACTTGTACTAATAGTTGCCGATGGGAATATAATGTGAAAGAGGGCTTAGCAGAAGGGGAACAAGCAACACAAAGTCCCAAGGGAGAATACTTAATTGAGGAAAAGGGGCGTGGTGGTGATCTTATGCCAATCGAAGAGGATGAACACGGGACCTATATAATGAATTCAAAGGATCTTCGAGCAATAGAGCACCTTGATGAATTATGGAGATCAGGAGTTGAGTCGTTTAAAATAGAAGGCCGTACAAAATCGATTTATTATTTGTCATTGATAACAAAATCATATCGAAGAGCTATTGATGATATGGTGGCTAACAGGCCCTTTGATCCAAAATTATTGAGCGAAACTGAAAAGACAGCCAACCGTGGATTCACTACAGCTTTTCTTCTTTCAGCGGCTGAAAAAGCTACGGAACGATTTAATTCACCTCAGGAAGATAACTTACCACAGGTATACGCTGGGAAAATAATGAATGAACGAGCTGGGGGTTGGATGGAAGTAGATATTAAGAATAGGATTGAAATAGGCCACGAAATAGAATATATCTCTCCACAAAATAAATATCGTTTTAAGATTGCTTCAATGGAAAACGCAAATGGTTTATCGCTACAAGAGGCTCATGGAGGAAATGGCACAGTCTGGATGAAGACAGAAGGCCCGATCGATCGTTTTGCTTTATTGAGCCGTGTGGTAAACGAACCTATTGCCTCACCAGTTTCTTAAGAAATAAAACATCGAAGGCCAAAAAAAACCCATTTATTTATTAGTATTGTTCAGTAAAGATTTGTTGTAATTTTATTGATGATTTTTAGGCCAGGATATAGAGACTAAAATTCCTACTACGAGAATGAGTGTTGTCCACTTTGAGAAAGAATCAAGTCGGTAGTCGAAAATATCTTGGGTTAGCGTTCCATCAATAAAAATAGCGCACGACGCTACCACAATTAGTAAAAAACATCTTTTTATCATTGGATAATTGTATTTTTTTTAGCAACTTTGTCCATCAAAGATGAAAGCGTTTATCATAAGATAAAATATTAATTACTCGTATTAATCTAGGACAATAATAGAATTTGCAACTTATATAAACTTCAATATAATAATATTCTATAGGGTTTGATAATTTAATTTTATCAGTACTGTAAAAAATTCGCCTAAACAAATAAAGAAGAAATGCCAATACCAATAAAGCAAGCTATAAAAATAGGCACATACGTGATGTGGCAGAAACTAAAGGGGCAAGAAAGATACCCACTGGTCTTGATGCTGGAGCCATTATTTCGTTGTAACCTTGAGTGCATAGGTTGTGGAAAAATTCAAAAACCGAATGAGATTTTAAACAAAAATCTAACTCTCGATCAATGTTTTAACGCAGCTAATGAATGCAATGCTCCAGTAGTATCAATTGCTGGGGGTGAACCTTTAATGCATCCAAAAATTGTTGAGATTGTTGAAGGACTTATCAAACAAAAACGATATATTTATCTTTGTACAAATGCGTTATTGCTTAAAAATTTTTTGGGGAAATTACCCATATCTCCTTATCTTACTCTTTCTATTCACCTAGATGGTCTTGAAGAAGACCATGATCGTATCGTAGATAAAAAAGGAGTTTTTAAAATAGCAATCGAATCTGTCCGAGAAGCAAAACAAATGGGATATAGGGTGACTAGCGCCACAACATTTTTTGAAGGAACCACCGTTGAACAAGCAGAAACCTTTCTTGATTTTCTAAATCCTCTTGGCTTAGACGGAGTGACCTTATCTTCTGCTTTCAGATATCCTGATGCACCAGATCAGGATCATTTTTTTGGACGGAAACGAACTCAGGAGTTTTTTAAAGAATTGCTAGAAAAAAATAAAAAAGGAAGATGGGATATATCGCACTCACCCTTATATTTGGAATTTCTACAAGGTCGGCGTGACTATGAATGCACTCCTTGGGGTAACCCAAATTACTCAGTTCTCGGGTGGCAAAAACCATGCTATTTATTGGATGATGGTTACGCAGATTCGTTTAAAGAATTGATGGATACAACGAAATGGGAAAGTTATGGGCATAACAACAACAAAAAATGTGCTGATTGTACTGCTCATTGCGGTTATGAAGCAACAGCAGTTAAAGACGCCACAGCTAACCTAAAAAATATGCTTGTATCCGCACGTCTAGCAATACAATAAAATATAAAAATTATTCTAAAATATTTGGGAGCTCAGTTGTTTCGTTTGTCTGGGCTTGATCAATTTGACTCTGTGTTAATCCATCGGACATTTTTAAATTAGTGCCAAATAAATTTGTTTCTTTTAAGTTTGATTCGTGAAGATCAGCTCTCATTAAATTGGATCCAGATAAGTTTGCTTCTTGCAAATTAACCCATCGTAGATTAGCACCGCGTAAATTAGCATCTGAAAGGTTGGCTTTTTCAAAATTCGAATTTTTTAAATAGGCTCCGTAAAGGTAAGCACCTTTAAAATTAGCTTTTTTTAAATTCTCTCCCAAAAGTACTATACCGCGTAAATTATATCCTGCGAGATTTGCTTGTTTGCCTTCTTTTTCATCAGTATTGATCCACACTGAATGATCTTCTAGGATATCTTTTAAATCGTCCTTAGAAATTTCATGCAAAATAGTATTATTCATATATTTTTATTTATCGTGTTTTATAAAAATACAGTAAATATCTAAAATTTGATGCCTAATAAAAATAATAAGTCATAAAGAATAGAAAAAACGTAATGTACGTTTATGTTTGTCAGTATTGTTTAGGTGATTTAGATTTAGGAATTAAGAATTGTATCTCGAGATTCCTGATAATTCAGATTATTAGGAGAATATTCAAGGGCTTTATTAATAAATTTAAGAGCTTCTTCTCGGTTTTTCAATTTTAAGTGAATTAGTGCTGTTTGATAGTAAGCTTCGGTAAGGGGCGCATTAACTTGAATGGATTTTTTAAAGAAATCTAAAGCTTTTGTATTTTCCTTAAGATCTTTATAAACCATTCCTAAGTTGAAATAAGTTCCCATTCCCGAAGAATCCAATTTTAATGAATCGTTAAGAACTCTTAGGGCCTCATCTAGTTGTCCATTTAAACGAAGTGTATCAGCTAGATTGTTAATATACATTGGATTCATGGGATCTTTATTACTGGCTAAGCGGTATTGTCTGATGGCTTTATCATAATTTTTCTCTTCTTTATATACATTCGCTATATTATTTAATGCTTTTGAATCATTATCATCCGATTTCATATCGATCGACTTTTGCCATAATTTAATTGCACCATCTTTATCTCCAGTAATGTATTTAACCATACCTAAATTGATGTAAGCTTGTACGTTTTCTGGATCAAGTGAAATAGTTTTTGCAAATAAATTTTCAGCCTCATCATATTGTTTGAGTCCAAAAAGTACTACTCCCTTTTTTCGATAAGCAATAATATTACCGGGGTCAAATTTAATGGCTAAATCAAATTCTTCCAGTGCATTTTCATAAAGAGAGTACTTAGCTAATTCGAGGGCAAGGTCATAATGAGTTTTTGATTGGAATGTATCAACCTTTGTGTTTTCTGAACCACAAGAAGAAAGTGTTAATAAGGTAAATACAAGGTATAAATAACATTTCATTATTAGAATCCTTTTCAAATCATAACTTTAAAGTTTAAAAAATTAAAACTACAAATATTACATAAAATATAGGTAAAATATGAATGGCTTTTTTCTGCCCGCCATTACCTCTCTAATCAATATAAAAAAATAATAAGCTATTAAAAATTTACTTTCCTTGGTCGGCAACAGAAATTGCAGCCTTTTTAATAGTTTCGGCATCTCCCAAATAATAATGAGTTTTTGGAGTTAAATCAGCATTAAGTTCATAGACAAGTGGAACACCCGTTGGGATATTAAACTCAGTAATAGATTCTCCACTCATACAATCAAGATACTTTACCAAAGCTCGAAGACTGTTACCATGAGCACAAATAATAACATTTTGTTTTGCTTGTAAAGAAGGAACAATAGTATTTTCCCAGTAGGGTAAAAATCGATTCACAGTATGGCTGAGCGCTTCAGTTCGAGGGAGATTCTTCGATGCAACAAGCTCATATCGCTGCTCATTCTCTGGTAGGCGGTGATCGCCATCTTCGAGACTTGGTGGAGGGATATTATAGCTGCGACGCCACTCCTTAACTTGCTTAGCGCCATGTTTAGCCGTAGTTTCTTTCTTATTTAGACCTTGTAAAGCTCCATAATGCCTTTCATTGAGTCTCCATGACCGGTGGACTGGAATCCACATTAAATCCATCTTATCAATGACAATCCATAATGTACGAATAGCTCTTTTCAAAACAGATGTATATGCAACATCAAAAAGATATCCTTCATTTTTAAGAAGAATTCCGGCATTATTTGCCTCTTCAATTCCTTGAGCAGTAAGATCAACATCGGTCCATCCAGTAAACCTGTTTTCAAGATTCCATTGGCTTTGACCGTGGCGTAATAAAACAAGCTTGTGCATTAAGTCGTCCTCCAAAAAAAACTAATCTAAAATTGAGCTGATAAAATTTAAAAAATGAACTGATCACTAAATATTATAGTAAAAAAATTTAACCTTAAGAGGATTAGGGTTAACAGAAACAATTGAAAAAACTCTAATAAATAGTGATATTATAATTTAAAATATTAATGGGAGTGAAGCAATGTACGTCGATGTAGAATCGAACGAAAATATCCATGAAAATTTTAGTATGCTTTACCGTGACGTTTCGAAGTCACGAGAGATTTATTGTATAAAATATAACATAGATGGAGAAGAATCTCCTGTTCAGATAATAGGCTGGGATAAAGAAACACAATCACCTTGCTCTGCTTATGCATGCCAGGTCGAAGAATCTGGAGATGGGGTGGCTACTCTTATACATGGCGGTAGCGGTGGAATTCGAATAAAACCTCTGGAAGATGAAACAGAATGGGACCTTGGGGCAACAAAGCAAAAAGGGGCTACCCATCTTGTTTATCCGCGAGACTGTTTTATAGTATACAAAGACGAAATATAATTTATTTGAAATAAATTTAATAATTCAACATAGTTATTTAACATCTTTATATATTAATCATGTTTCTAATATGATCGTCTTCGATTATTTTGGAGTTTACTTTCCCTGGACAATGAATTAAAAATTCGCGATTTCCTTTTTGCCCAGTTATGGGTGAGGGGACTATATTCGTTATAGGCCAACCTTGTTTTTTCATAAAAGAATTCAACCTAATGAGTACCTCGAGATGCTTTTTTGGATTCTTAATAATTCCCTTATTTTCAACTTGTTCTTTTCCAACTTCAAATTGAGGCTTAACCAAAGCTATCAAATCTCCTTCTGGTTTCAAAAGATTGATTGCAGGTGGGATAATAATTCTTAACGATATAAAAGAAGCATCTATCACGACTAAATCAACTAATTCTTTAATATCAGTTAGACTTAGATCACGTGCATTTTTTCGATCTAAAGACACAAC
>JABGTQ010000073.1 GCA_018647025.1 Nitrospina sp.
CATTAGCGTGCCTTTGCACTACTGACTTAGCGTTAAACGCTATACCTAAGCCTGCACTAGCTAGCATATGAATATCATTGGCTCCATCCCCTACTGCAACTACCTGTTTTAAAGAAAATCCTTCCTGCTTTGCGATTGATATAAGAGCATGCTCTTTAGCTCGCGCATCTACGACATCACCAATAACCCTTCCAGTTAACTTGTCGTCTATGATTTCTAGTTGATTAGAAATTCCGTAGTCAAGTTTATAGTTATTTTTAATGCGATCTATGAAAAATTGAAATCCACCACTCACAATTCCAATACGGTAACCTAGATACTGTAAAATACGAACAAGGTCTTCTGCGCCATGTGTAATTGGAATTCGTTCATATAGTTCCTCTAATTGTGATACTGAAAGTCCCTTAAGAAGTTTAACTCGCTCACAAAGAGCAAGCTTGAAATCAAGTTCTCCATTCATAGCACGGTGAGTGATTTCTCTCATACGACTTCCTACACCCGCTATTTTTCCAAGTTCATCAATTATTTCACATTGAAGAAAAGTCATATCGGCATCAAAGACGATCAGCCGTTTATTACGTCGAAACATCGTATCTTCTTGAACCGCAATATCTACCATAAATTTTTCCTTGAACTTAACTAATGCATTCAAGATATCGACAGTGGAGTGATCTTCTTTACTCCCGATAACAACTTCTATTACATGATGATCACTGTGATCCAGTTGCTCTATGCGAAGAATGTTAATGTCACGACTAGAAAAAATTTGAGTTAGGTGAAGAAAAACTTCCGACGAAAGATTGGGACCTAGTAAGGTAACTACAGAGCGGTACTTATATCGAGCTTCCGGACGAAGACCCTTTTCCCAAGGAAGTATCTGCAAGGAAATACCATGTTCCATCGCCCATTTTTCTAAAGCCGCCTGCAGTTCCAAAATAGAATTAGACTTTTTACTACCTAGCAGTAAAGACAAATTAAGCAGTCCATTAAAAACAAATTGCTTTATATCAAGCACATCCCAGTCAAAAAAAACGACAGACTTTAAAGCCTCGGCCAGAATTCCCGGTCGATCAGCACTTGAAATTTGAACATGAATTTGACAGGGGTCTTTATATTCCTGCATAGATCAACCTTGGGAATTATAGCGCCAACCATCCATTTTCTTACATGTCCAACCATCGTGAATCTGGAATGTAGAAAGATCCTTAAGGGCTTCTGAATTAAATAAATTCCAAATACCCTGACCCTTTATTAAATTATTCTTAAGGTGAAGGCGTTTAAGTTTGGTGAGAAATTTTGACTTTGAAAGAAACGTTAATCCTTCGTCAGTAATACCATTTTGGTTCAGGTTCAAGTACTGAACATTCTTTAGCAAACCGCACTCAGCTAACTCTATCAGACCAGTATCACCCAATTGATTGTCTGCTAAGTCCAGCCACGAAACATTTATCATCTGAGTTGAAGACCATAAGTAACGAGCGGACTCTGGAGTTAGGGGTATTCCGCTAGCCATCAACTGGTTTCCTCTTAGACGTCCTTCATAAATATCTTCTACGCTATGAATTTCGATTTTACTCATCACTAATAAATTTGTTAAAAAAACCTTTTAACCCAAAACGAAAAATATCGCAAGTATGCTCACAGTGAATCTTTATATTTTTTTTGATTAAAAAAGACATAACGGCTTCCTTTCAGTTCATCTGGTAAGTAATCCTGTTCAACTTCATTATTAGGATAGTCATGAGGGTATTTATACCCCTTTCCATATCCATATTTATCTTTAGAATCACTATAATGAGTATCTTTCAAGTGGTCTGGGACGGAAAAAGATTTTCCTTTATGCTGTATATCGCTCAAAGCGTTATCAACTGCAACTATGCTAGAATTATCTTTGGGAGCCTGGGCTATATAAATCACAGCCTGCGCGAGAGGTATTCTTGCTTCAGGCCAACCTAACTTTTCACATGAATCCGCGGCCGTATTTGCAATAATAAGCGCCATCGGATCTGCATTCCCAACATCCTCTGCTGCAGTAACAATCAATCGTCTGGCGATAAAACGGGGGCTTTCTCCTCCACTAATCATTTTCGCCAGCCAGTAGATCGCGGCATCAGGATCGGACCCGCGCATGCTTTTTTGAAAAGCTGAAGCATGATCATAATGCTCAGCACCTCCTTTGTCATACAAAACAGAAACCGATTGAATAATTCCTTCAATATCTTTGATACCAATTGACCGAGACGCTTTTTTTATAGAGCAAGAAAAGTCACGAACTGCTTCCAATGTATTAAGTGCTTTGCGTGCGTCTCCGTTTGCGTAACAAATAATAAGATCAAGCGCATCAGAATCAATCTCAATTGAGTCATTTCCTAAACCATATTCTTTATCAAATAATCCACGCTCCAGTAAAGATCTTATGTCATTTTCGGATAGTGATTCCAAACGAAATATCTGGCATCTTGAACGTAATGAGGGAATAACTTCAAAAGATGGATTTTCAGTTGTAGAACCAATTAAACGAATTGTTCCATTCTCAATATGAGGTAAAACAGAATCCTGTTGGGCTTTGTTCAGGCGGTGGATTTCGTCGACAAACAGTATCGAACCACGCCTAGAGAGACTCCATGTTTTTTTTGCCTGATGGATAACCTTGCGAATTTCAGATACTCCGGCATTCACTGCGCTTATTTCATGAAACTCATTCTCTGACATCCTAGAAACAAGACGAGCAATTGTTGTTTTCCCAGACCCTGGCGGTCCCCATAAAATAAAGGAAAAGTTTGTTTTTTCTGTAATAAGTATACGCAAGGGCTTTCCTTCCCCCATAAGTTTTGTCTGTCCAAGTAAATCTTTTAATTTACGGGGACGCATACGGTCAGCAAGCGGTGCTAAAGGAAAGTTTTTTATTTTATCTTGAAATTCGGGAAAAAGTTCCATTAAGTTTTCATAAAAATAAAAAAATTAACACCCATTTAAAAATATATTTTTGTACTATCCCTAATACACCAGAGAGTCAACAACTATAAAATCCATCCACATATTATCTCCCCAAGGAGTAGTTTTCCTAGAAAGATAACCCATATGCCCACCATTTTCGGGCATGTTAAGTTCTATCGAACGGCTCATGCGAACAGATTTAAAAATACTTGGCTCGATAAAAGGATCATCCGTCGCACAAAGAATAG
>JABGTQ010000074.1 GCA_018647025.1 Nitrospina sp.
TTTTTAAAACCGGATTAATGTCTGGTAGAGTAAGCGAAAACCCAACTGGCTCCCCACTAATCTCTGCAATAAAGCAATATTCTGGACGAATAAAATTTTTCATTTCATTTGCAGAATATTTAAATTCCTCTTTAGACATTGGAATAAAACCCCAATTATTAGCCCATGACTCATTATAAATACGCCAAATAATATCTATTTCCTCGTCAAAATATTTTAAGGAAAAGGATCTTATTGAAAACCGATCTCTTTTATAAATACGCTTTATTGCCGATTCGAGGTATTCTGGCACCCTAGACAGTGTCATTCTTAAGGAAACCAAATCCTTATATTTAATTAGTCCCCAGTCATCAAAATAACCTGAGTAATAATAAGGATTATATGGGATTCCTATGACCGGTGAAGTATCAAAACCATCTATAAGCAAACCACATTCATGATTAGTCGATAAATTTACTGGGCCAATAAGCTTACTAAAGTTTCTTTCGCGACACCATTGCGCTGCTTTATCAAGTAATAAATCTGAAACTTGCTTATCATTAACTACCTCAAACATTCCAAAAAATCCTACCCTATTCGATAACGTTTCGTTATGAACATAGTTTTCGATCAAGGCTATCCTTCCTACCACTGTATGTTTATCTGAAGTTACTAAAAATAAATCAACCTTAGAATATTTTAAAAATGGATTTACTGAAGGGTCTAAGAATTTTTCACGCTCACTAATCAGAGGAGGAATCCATAGAGGAGAATCTTCATAAACCTTCCATGGCAATCTAATAAATTTTTTTATATCGGTTGAAGTTTTTACTTGTTGAACACTAAAGGACATTACTGGGGCAAGATACCTATTTTTTTCAAATTCTTCTCAAATGAGGTCAAAATTCTATCTAGGTCTTTTTTGGTATGTTCGGAAGTATAACTGGTTCTAATCATAGCTTTTAATGGTGGAACTACTGGAGATACAGCAACCCCAGCAAATACAGCGTCATCAAACAATAATCTGTTCATATACAAAGTAAGAGCTTCATCGCCTATCTGAATAGGAACAATAGGCACAAGATTATTATTCACCTGAATTCCTAGTTCAAAAAAAGCTCTTTTAATAAAAGTTGTATTTTCATGCAATCGTTTTCTGCGTTTTGAATCATTAGCAAGAATATCTAATCCTTCTAAAACCCCTGCAACAGAAGCAGGAGGTAAAGCTGCTGTAAAAATAAATGCAGAAGCTTTATGCCTTATGTATTCTGCTATATCTTTTTTTGTAGAAACAAAACCTCCGATTGACCCCAAGCTCTTAGAAAAGGTTCCCACATAAATATCAACATCTTTTTCTACATCAAAGTATTCACAGGCCCCGCGTCCATTATCGCCTAAAACTCCCATGCCATGAGCTTCATCAACCAACAAATTCGCCCCGTGATTTTTTGCAATCTTAACAATTTCAGGAAGATTAGCGATATCACCACTCATACTGAAAACACTATCAGTAATAATAAGCTTTCCTTTAGCTTGAGAGTGCTTTTGGAGCAAATGCTCCAAGTGGTCCATGTCATTATGCCGGTAACGTACTGTTTTTCCTGGGGCAAGAGCGCAACCTTCATAGATACTCGCATGGTTTTCACGATCTGAAAAGGCAATATCCTGCCTGCCCAAAATACAAGAAATAGTTCCCTGATTAGCCTGAAAACCAGTTGACATAACAATTGAATCTTCACGTCTAAGAAAATCAGAAATATTTTTTTCTAAAGTCCGATGCAAACTCAATGTTCCATTTAGGAAACGGCTTCCGGTACACCCAATTCCAAACTTTTCAATAGCATCCCTTCCCGCCGCAATAACTCTAGGATCTTTCGCCAAGCCCAGGTAGTTATTACTTGAGATAGTCACTACATCCCTCCCATCAATGACTACATGGGAGCTTCCTGTTTCTTCAATTTCTCGAAAGTAAGGATATATCCCTAAACTCTTGGCTTGAGCAGGAGCTTGGTAGTTAGCGCACTTGGAAAAAATTCCCGTATCATTTTCAGTTGACGTGCGTAAATGACCACTTTCAAAGTCAAATTGTTCTTTTATCTGAATTATCTTTTTAGCTGATTCTGATTCTATAGATGTTTTGGGCATAATTTTATTGGTATACAAACGCCTTTCACACTGAAAGAAAAATACGATCGAGCAAATAGTCTATCTAGATTAACACAAGCAATGTCATTGTTTTTAAAGCTATTTAAACAAAAAACTAATATTAACATTAAAAATACCATACAAAAAGCACAAAAAACACCTAGTTTCCTGATTCTCTCCAAAGTCGGACCAAAGTTGATATCAAGCCATTAGAGTTAGTCTTAGAATACAAGTTTTTTTTCGAAAACTGCTCTAAAAGTCTTTGGTGAGTTTTTCCAAGATTGTGGTATGGCATCTCTGGAATCAAATGGTGTGTCGCATGAAACCTCAATCCAACAGGAGCCCATAAAACCCCTAAAAAACTATTTGGAATATTAACAGAATCGAAAAGTTGTTCTGAAATATCACGAACCTCGTCACCAGAATAACGGTAGCAATGAGCGGCCAATGTTCGTAATGCGTTCATAAAAAAGACTGCCCCAAAAATAATGAACCAAAGACCAAGGATCTTATAGGAAAAAACTCCTTTCAATAACAATGATATAAAAATCAATCCATACAAACACGTAGCTATCTCTTGGGCTTGCCACATGGCAACAGTGTTTAGCGAAGAACGTGTTCTTTGGTAGTTTAAATCAATTGAAAATGATGAAAATTTTTCCAACACCAAGGACCTTAAATTTTTATTGCAATACGAAAGCGGTGTCAAAAAAACAAAGCGCACAAAAAAGAAAACAGGAACAAAAAAGGAAGCACTGATAAATAAAATAATTTTGTTTCTTCCTTCATTTACAAATGGAAAGTATTCACCGTCGCCCCTGGTACCGTAAAGTTTTATATTATGGTGGTCATTGTGAACCCCTTGATATAAAAAAGAAGGTATCATCAATGGAAAACCACATAAAAAGTTCCACACAACTCGAAATAAATAAAAAGTGTCTTTTCTTAAATGCGTTATTTCGTGAATGAAAATAGCTGCTCTATAAAAAGAAAAAATTGCGACAAAATAGAATACCCACCCAATCGGAGAAAAGAAATCCGCCTTAGAGCAAAAATAAAAAGAATACCACCCCAATATAATATGAAACAAAAAATCAACCCAGTATATAAAAGCATTAGGCACCATCAAGTCTTTAACGATTTGCCTAGCCTCTTTTACAGGGATTTTTTGTTCTTCCTGAATAACAGACATAAAACCAATCTACTCGTTAATTAACATTATTCATTTTACTAATTAGTACTCATCAAAAAAAATCGGTATTGTTTTTTTCTGAATATCGACCTTGATTTAATTTCAGTCTCCAGTATTAGTATCTACTTAATTTTCAAACTGTGTTTTGATTGTCTTGCCAAAGTTTAATTCAAACAATGCGGGTAACATAAACAAAGCGCAAATAGTGCACGCTACGATCCCTATCTCGACTATAGTTGCAATAGAATTAACACCAGCATGGTGAGCTATATTAAGACTTGCATACCCCGCCAAGCTAGTTAAAGCTGACAGCATAATAGCGCTTCCAGTTTCCTGAACAGACTTAATCGTAGCGCCCATCGAATAATCTAAAATATGATGGCTTAAATAAATACAGCTCCCAATCATGATACCTATAATTGATGGAAGCATGACGATATTTATAAAGTTAAGCTTGACTTGAAAAAAAGCCATAATAGCTCCTGTGAAAACTAAACCGGTTAGCAACGGTAGAAAAGTTTTAAGCGCAAGCACAAAGCTCTGGAGGTCAAGAATTAAAATAAACAAAACAATAGCTACGGCTAAAATCACTGCCTCAGGCCCTTTTTGTTTTACCCAATCCATAATTTCAGCTGCTAAAAGATTTTCATTTAACACTGAGACTGAAACATTTTTTCCCTCAAGTATTTTTTTCATTTCTTTTATTTCTTTAGAAAGCTGATAAACATTTTTCACATTAAAAAAATTTTTATTTGCAGGTGAAAACATGAGTAATAAAAAATCACCTTTGGCTGTAAGCTTTTCTCTTAAAATCTCAGGGATTGCGGATTCATCAAATGGCTCGACAGCAAGCATTTTTTTAAATTTTTCAAACCTAGCATCCCCTAAAGAAAATCGTATAATGTCCTTTTCTTCATTAAATAAGCGGCGTATCCTTTTAAAAATTTCCTTTTTGGACTCAAATTCTAGTTGACTAAAATTGTTTAAAGAGTAGTACATCCCTATGGTTGAATCCTCTCCATTATTTTCCTTAACCTCCTCCAATGCTTGATGAATGGATAAAAGATCTTTTTCTTTTGAAACAAGCATGACAGTTGGTGAAAAGGCAAATCCAAAGTCGTCTGTTGTTTTTGTCTCATATTCTGCCGCCGGAGAAGCGCCTCTTAATTTCTGAAAATCATATTCAAATTGAATATGAGGTAAAAGAAAAAGACTTACTATCAAAACCACTAAAAACCCTAAGGAAAGAAAATAAGGGGCACCTCCATATAGGTCATAAATTTTGAATACAAATAACCTTGCCTTTGGCTTCCCTAACCATGCTACTCGATCATAAAAAATTGTTTGGGCAGGAAACACAAAAATGTATGTAAAGAAAGCACTAATAATTCCAATAGTTGCAATTTTCCCAAACTCGGCAAACCCAAGAAAGTCAGAAAAGCTTAATATCGAAAACACGCTTATGGTTGTTAGCATCGAAATAACTCCAGAACGGCCTACCTGAGTTGCAACAATCTCACTTGCTTCAGGAATAGACTTCCCCTTAAGCAACTCCTGCTTAAAACGAATATATAAGTGAATTCCATAATCAATACCCAGGCCCATTAAAATTGCTACAAGGAACCCAGACACAATATTCAGGTGCCCAATGACAAGTCGAGTAACTGCAAACGTATATGTCATTGATAGTAATAATGGGAAAATAATAAGAGGAATGGAAAACCAAGACCGCGTATAAATCAATATTATTGCTATTACCAAAAAAGCAGCCAGCAAAACAGAATTTTCCAGATCATGCTTTATAAATGCATTTTCTTCTAAACGTACTATTAAGGAACCGGTGAATTTTATTTTTAGTCCAGGAATTTCGTTTTCAAGCCCAGATTCATTGATACTCCTCTGAATACCATCAACGAAAGCCTCAGTGAATAAAGTATCTGTAACCGTCCCTTCGGGCTTTAAAAAAATATAATAATTTCTATGCTTGTTCCCCTTATGGAAAGAGCTGATTTCATCAAAAAACTGGTAATCTTCAGAAAGTTTTTGCAGTTTTTTTGGATTAAAAAGCTCGTTTCCTGCTGAAACACCTGTCAATTGATCACGAGCATATTGAATACCCTGATTCACAAGCAGTTCGAGTTGAGTCAATTCATTTCGAGACAGTATGAGGAGTTGTCTATTATTTAAAAACTCTTTAGGTATTTGTGAGTCAACATATTGCGTTCCCTCAACTTTTTTAAATCGTTGCGATAATTGGCTTATTACCAATGGAGCTTTATCTTGAGCTAATCCTTCAAGAACTACTACCAAAGGTCCTGATCCACCTGTTTTAGAAACAACTTCATTAAATTCTCTAATCAAGGGAAGGTCTTGCGGAAGCAAATTATCCATTCGCGAGTCATAAGAAAGTCCTGTAGAAATATAAATAGAAAATCCGCTCAAAAGAAGTGCACTAGTCAATATCCAGCAAGGATACTTTTGTGTAATATTTTTAAAACACCATCGCAAAATATTTTTCATAGACAAATCCTGTGATGCAAATATTTTTTAAAAAGAATCAAAAA
>JABGTQ010000075.1 GCA_018647025.1 Nitrospina sp.
CGGTTTCCCTGCCATACCCGTTAAAATCCTTCGCCCTAAGGTTGAAGTTGACCTTATTGAAAGCCAGCGAAAGAGGGCCAATTTCCTTAAAACAACTATTCGCTCCATTAAGTTATCCAATATTCAGTGTTTCCATGGTCGAGTTGCGGATTTTCCAGAGTTTGTCGGGAAATACGATTTTGTAACTTTGCGTCACGTAGTCGAACCAAAGTTAAGCTTGCATTTAGGGGTTCGTCTTTTAAGGGATGGAGGTAGCTTGGTTTTACAGACTAGCCGCGACTATTTCTTTCAGCCCGACTTTCTTGATGCCCTTTTGCTTTCTCTGACGGATGAAATTATTTTTGAAGGGTCGGATAATTCTCATTCTAAAGTCATGGTCTTAAAGCGTAGCCTTATCTAAAATAATTTTCCTGTCCGCAATCTGAGCGCGATTGTTTCACGTGGAACATATTTAGTTTTTTTGGAAGACCCTGATGTTCCACGTGGAACAATCGTTAAAGTTAGAAATTGTATAGGGTTTGTGCTACTCTGCTCAAAATTTGGTTTTAGGGAGAGTTGGCCGTTTATGGGGAAAATAATAAGCGTTGCGAATCAAAAAGGTGGGGTTGGAAAAACCACAACAGCCGTTAATCTTGCCGCTTGCTTGGCCCTGTCTGGCAGAAAAGTCCTAGTGGTTGATATGGATCCTCAGGGCAATGCTTCAAGTGGGCTTGGGGTTAATCTTAAAGAAAATCAAAGGGGAGTTTACGAGCTGCTAGCGGACGACCTCTCTCTTGAACTTGTTGTTTATCCCACAGAGATTGATACCTTAAAGATTATTCCTTCAAACGTAGAGTTAGCCGGAGCTGAAATTGAGTTAGTAGAGAGAGCTCACAGGGAAAAAATCCTTAGTACGGCTTTAAACGGGGTGACTGAAGAGTATGAATATGTTGTTATAGACTGTCCTCCTTCCTTAGGTCTTCTTACCCTTAATGCCCTGACAGCATCAAATTCTGTTCTTATTCCTATGCAGTGTGAGTATTACGCTCTACAGGGGTTGAGCCATTTGCTAAAAACCTTACAATTAATTAAAAAATCACTGAACCCCACTCTTACAGTAGAGGGCATAGTCCTTACAATGTTTGATAACCGTACGTTATTAACGGGTCAGGTAGAAAGTCAGGTGAGGAACTATTTTAGTGAATATCTAATGGAAACTATTATTCCAAGGAATATACGTCTGAGCGAAGCCCCAAGTCATGGGAAGCCTATAGTTTTATATGCTAATCGATCTAAGGGATCCGACTCATATGTTGAATTAGCCAAGGAAGTAATTAAGCGAACAAAAGGTGAAATGGTTTTTCCTAAGGTAGAACCACAGGAAATTGCTTATGAAGAATGGATAAAAGAAAATAAACTCAGAGATTTTTCAAAAAAATAGATTACCTGATGTGATCTTTACCTAAATATAACATAAATAGAGAATTACATATGAAACGAAAAGCTTTGGGGAGGGGGATAGAGGCACTGATCCCTAGTTTTAAAGAGGATACGCCTGTTGGAGAATACGCTACCGGACCGGTAGAACTACTGATTGATGAAATAGTCCCTAACCCGTTACAGCCAAGAAAATATTTTAATGATGCGCATCTTGAAGAGCTTGAAAACTCTATAAGAGAACATGGAGTGATTCAACCAATTATAGTCCAAAAGGGTCTAAAGTCTTATGAACTTATAGTTGGCGAACGCCGTTGGCGTGCTAGTAAAAAAGTAGGGCTCAAGAAAATTCCAGCCGTTGTGCGTGAGGCTACTGACACAGAATCTCTTGAGCTTGCTTTGATCGAAAATCTTAATAGGCAGGACCTTAATCCTATTGAAGAGGCGGATGGTTATGCACGTTTAGCAAAGGACTTTAAGCTTACCCAGGAAAAAATTGCTCAACGTATGGGGAAAAGTAGGGAGTCTGTAGCCAATGCAATGAGGCTTCTTAAGCTACCCCGTAAAGTAAAAGAAGATATTATTGGCGGACGATTAACAATGGGACATGGGCGAGCCCTTTTGGGCTTAAAAAACGAAAAAGATGTTGAGGTTTTAAGAAAAAAAATAGTAATACAAACATTAAATGTTCGGGAGACAGAGGCTCTGGTTAATAAGACGCATCAAAATACAGAGAGTCCAGTAAGGGAAAAACCTAAAAAAAATATCTTCATCAAAAAATTGGAAACCGAATTGGAGCGAAAATTAGGTACGAAAGTAAAAATTGATCCAAATATAAAAGGTGGTAAAGTGATCATTAATTATTATTCAGAGGATGATTTAGAACGTATCCGAAGATTAATTAATTAGATTACAGAAAATTTTTCGGACATTGGTATAGCTATAGGAGAAAGAAATGGTTCAAAAAAACGATGAATTACCAATAAAAGCTTATCTAGGAGTAGAGGCTTTATTTAAAGGGACATTAAGTTTTGATGGTATTGTGAGAATTGACGGTAAGTTTGAGGGTAAAATACAGACGAAAGACACTCTCGTTATTGGCGAGACGGGGGAGATTATAGCAGACGTTGAGGTAGGTATTCTTGTTTGCAAGGGTAAGCTGCATGGGACTGTATTAGCGACGGAAAAAATAGAAATGCATCCAGCAAGTACAATTACAGGAGATGTGAAGTCACCCGCCCTGAGCATAGAGCTAGGTGCTGTTCTTGATGGACATTTAAACATGACAGAAAAAGAGAGCAAAAAAGTTATTAACCTCGTAGAACAGAAGAAACAATAAATTACTATTTATAGGATTGATAGATTATTTATTCTCCGGCTTCACGTATAATCTTTAAGCTATTTTTTAAAAAGTGCTAAATATAATTCAGGATGAGTAATACAAAAGAGGTGGCTGAAGAATTAGGAACCTTATATATTGTAAGTACTCCGATTGGTAATTTAAAAGATGCCACTCACCGTTCATTGGAGGTTCTTAGTGATGTTGACTTAATTGCTGCAGAAGATACAAGGCGGACTTCTATCTTGTTAAAGCATTATACTATCAAGACACCTCTCACAAGCTTTAACAGCTATAATCAAGTAAAAAAATCTTATGGGTTGATTGCTCGTCTTAAAGAAGGGCAAGACTTAGCACTTGTGTCAGATGCTGGTACACCTGGGGTTTCGGATCCTCTTTATCACTTGGTAAAGGCCGCGCTCCATGAACGAGTACCTTTGGTTTCGCTTCCAGGTCCATCGTCTGTATTGGTTGCACTCACAATATCAGGTCTGCCGATTAATCGTTTTGTGTTTGAAGGGTTTCTCCCCCGTAAAAAAGGCCGTAAAAAATTAATAGAAGAGTTAACACAAGAAAAAAGAACCATTGTAATTTTTGAATCACCACACAGAATAGCGAAAACCCTAAATGAACTTTCCAAAGTCATGGGTGACCGTGAAGCTGTTATAGCAAGAGAGTTGACTAAACTTTATGAGGAAGTGATACGAGGAACCCTAGGATCTCTAGCTGTTATGGCTGAAAAAAAAAAATTAAAAGGTGAAATCACACTTGTTATTTCTGGGGCTCCAAAGATTAAAATAGAGAGGACTAAATGAGCGTTGTTTCGATTATTGGACATAAAGGAGGTGTGGGGAAAACCACATTGTCTATAAATATAGCTGCCGCAATAACTAAAGCAATACATTCAAGTAATATTGATGAACCAGTTTGTTTATTAGATCTAGACTTAAGATTACCAACCATTACAGAAATCCTAAATAGTCACCCTCAAAAAACTTTTTTTAATCTATTTGAACTGTTGGCTAACAGTACTTATCAACTAGACTTTTTACAAAATCTGTATCAAATTCTAATTCCTTTTAAAGAATATAAAACAGGGGCTATTGCCAAGGAAAACCCTCGCCTATTAAAAAGTATTGCGAAATATAAAAATTTGAATGAAGAGTTATTTAATAATGCTGAATTTGAGTTTGGAGATCAAATACACGAATTATTCCTGATGCGCGGAGAAATTGAACGGCCTTCTGATTTAAAAAGAAGGAATGTTACCCAATTATTCAATCGTATTGATATTAACAAATTTAAAAATACATTACGTGAATGTGAGGGCAGTGCACGAGCAGATATAAATGATTATATTTCATACATCGAGGAGTACGGTTTTTCAATTCTGGGAGGAGAGGTGCCCATTCTTGGAAAAAAGAAACATAGGCAGCGTATTAACGAACCAGAGTTTCTGGTCTTATTTATAGAGTTTATCCAAGAGGTATGCGAAAAATTTAAACATGTAATATTAGATACTCCGGCAGGTGGAGTCAACCACCTGTCGTCCATAATGAACTCAATAGACCAGATTTTATTTGTGTTCGATGTGAGTAATACCGTAGCTGTTAAAGGGAGTATCGACTCCATACATACATTTATGGATTATTATGAAGATTTTTATGAAAATTATAAGAATGGACTTTTGACGGGTATGGATAAGACTTATGTTGATCGGCTAATTGTCTCAAGGGGTGGGAAAGCAGTTGAACAGGCATTAGAAACTAAAAAAATGTGCATTGTTTTTAACCGTAGTCAGAAAATAAATGAAGTCACTCAATCTCTAGACCAATTAAGGGAATATTTAGATACACTAGGTAAATATGAGAAGTATAGAGATCGTATTTATCTAGTTGGATTAATTCCAAATAACAAGGTTATAAATATCACAAACAATCGGGGGAGCTTATTTTATGGTAAGGATAAAAAGTTGACGTATAGAATAGACTCCATTGCCAAAAATATTATTGATCCAAATATAAACTCCCCAACCCTTGCAAATTCTAACAAGGAAATCATTTCATTTCTTGAAAAAAAATCCACACTTGGTTTTCGTAAAACTTATAGTCGTATTGCGAGTAGTTTAAGTTGACCTACCAGTAGCCAATTAATATCTTGTGATTCAATGATTTCCAGATAAAATAAAAAACAATAATCATAGAGTGGGGTTTTATTATCCACTTGTGGCTTTATCGCATAAAAATTCTAAGCTCAATTTTTAGTGAGTCAAACATGTTTGTAAAAGAAAAAATAAAAAACCTAACGGTTACAGAATTTAATCTGATTGCCAATAAGAATCCGAGTGGGAGTTATGACCGGATTACGAGGGAAGCCCTTCTTCATATAATTCATAAACTAGAGAGCAGTTATGAAGCGCATACTGACTTGGAACGAAAACTTTTCTACAAGTTTAGAAAAGCAAAATTCAACGCTCTAGAAAAAAAGTCAAAACAGGTCAAACTAGAAGTCATGCGTTACCAACTATCGAGTAATGCAAAACAATATATTAAGCTGATAGCTTCAGCCAGTTTTATACTGGTGATAGCGGGGTATATGGTGTATGAATTTATTTTAGATAGGGATACCAGACAACAGGTTGATGTAGCTTTTTACGAAGGCCTAAATAAAGCGGGACTGGTTTCTAAAAAGGGATTAGAAAAAATTCAACAAACCCTTCAGACGGCAACCCACAAATTAAAAGAAACTTCTAAAGAAAACGATCAACTAAACCAAGTTGTTGAACAGATGATTCATAACAACAAAACTACCGAAAACCTGAAATACATTCTCAAACAAATTTATAATGATCCAAAAACAAAATATGTAAAAATGCGGAACCTTAACATTATACAATATGGTGACAAAGAAATAGGGCGGTACAAGAATGAGGCTAATTTATGGTATGTTCTTGGTGTTGTGGAACAAGGTTTAATGCGTATTTTTTATAAAGATGAAGAAATCCTCCAGATAAGAGCTATATTTGGGCGTTCAGGTGAAGAGACCCCCGTGGGCAATTATTTGATTAAAAATCGCTCCTTCAAACCGACTTGGTATAAGAAAGAAGATGTCAATGGTCGCATAAAAGTTCGTGCTATTCCCTTTGGTGATCCAGACCATGAAATTGGGCATTGGTGGTTGGGGTTGAAAAAATTAGGGGACCCAGTGCCGGGAAGTTATGGTATCCATGGAGTAAACGCTGGTAAAGTGAACGAATTTTTTAAAAAGAATTTTGATTGGAGAAATGGTAGTGCTGGATGTCCAAATATTCAAGAGTGGTATCTACATTTTCTTGGTAAGGTTTTGCCTACTGAAACTAAAGTCAATATAGTTTCTAAAGATAAGTGGGACAAAAGTCTAGATCTCTCCGAAGCTGCTACCACTGCTTGATTACTACCCTTATTTCCTTAAAAATTACATACCCCGAAGAGGATAGATCTTAATGAAAAAACCTTGGAGTGGCAGATTTAAAAAACCCACAGATATTTTGATGGAAAAATTTTCCGCATCTATTTCCTTTGACCGAAGACTATATGCTTATGACATTGCTGGGAGTATTGCTCATTGCCAGATGCTAGGAAAGTGCAAAATTATTACACAAACCGATTCAAAAAAAATAATAGGAGGTTTAAAACGGATATTAAAGGAATTTGAATCAGGAAAATTCGAGTGCGATGATCGACTAGAAGATATTCACATGAATATAGAAAACCGCCTAACTGAACTAATAGGTTCTGTAGCAGGAAAGCTTCATACAGCCCGGAGTCGTAACGATCAGGTGAGCCTTGATATTCGACTATATTTAAGAGACGAGGGCGAAGAGGTAGTGCAGCTTATAAAGATCTTAGCGAAAACATTATTAGTATTGGCACGTAAACACACCAACACAATAATACCAGGGTTTACTCATATGCAACAAGCACAACCTATTTTATTAGCCCATCATTTGCTAGCGTATATTGAAATGTTGCTTCGTGATCAAGAACGAATGAAAGATGCGTTGAAGCGGATCAATATAATGCCACTAGGTTCAGCAGCGTTGGCAGGAACAGGGTTTCCTATTGACAGAAAATATACAGCTAAACTGCTTAATTTTTCGGAAGCGTCACACAACAGTATAGATGCAGTGAGCGATCGAGATTTTGCCATTGAGTTTTGTTCCACAATCGCGATACTCATGATGCATTTAAGCCGTTTTTGTGAAGAAATTGTATTGTGGTGTTCCAGTGAATTTGATTGGCTAGAGTTATCAGATTCATACACTACAGGTAGTAGTATAATGCCACAAAAGAAAAACCCTGACGCCGCAGAGTTAATCCGCGGAAAGTCAGGTCGCGTTTACGGCAACTTGGTATCATTACTGACATTAATGAAATCTTTGCCCTTAGCTTATAATAAGGATTTACAGGAGGACAAAGAACCAATTTTTGATACTGTAGACACATCTAAAATGTCATTATCAATATTTAATGGGATGATAAAGTCGGCAAGGTTTAAGAAAATACCATTGAATCGGCTAGATATTTCAGGGTTTCTCACGGCGACCGATATGGCAGATTATTTGGCCGAAAAAGGAGTACCCTTCCGTATGGCCCATGAGATCACAGGTAAAACGGTAGCATATTGTATTGAGAGTGGAAAAAATCTACAAAATATAACATTAAAAGAGTTAAAAAATATTTCAGCGTATTTCGAAAAAGACGTTTTTGAGCATATTAAACTAGAAAATTCGGTGCAAAAGAAAAGCGTATATGGTGGTACCGCTAAAAAACAGGTTGAGGCTCAAATCGCTAGGATTGATAAAAAATTAAGAAACAAGCCCAAGCTAAGTCACTCAAAATAATTACTGTAATCAAAGGTGAAATATTTAAAAGTTAATGAGTAGAACTTCTTGTAGATGGATATTTCTTTTGGCAATTTTTATAGGTATTACCGCCTGTGGAATCAAAGGCCCACCTCTCGCACCCAACGACGAACCCTCTCAGTCAAAAACTATCCAAAGATAAGCTCCAATTTTAGGTAAAACCGAAAGAATATAAAACTAAAAATACTAGGTAAGTAATTGATTTAAATAGTAATAGATGTGGTACTATATATAATTAAAATACTTTACGTCAAAATAAAGGATAGGATTGCGAAACGACATAAGTCCATTTCGTCCATTTTTTAAACAACAGGATTTGTAATATGACCAAAGATGAAATAGCGGTTTACTTAAACGATCATCTTGAATTTTTTAACAACTATCCAGAACTCCTTGGCAAAATAAAATCCATTACTAATCAGGATATTCCTATTTGCAAGTCTAATACATTGGGTATGACTGGTCGGCTTATTAAAAGAGCAAACGAAGACAAAGAAAAATTACAAAGTAAATTAGAATGGTTTGTTGAGGTTGCCCGTGCAAATAAAGTAATCCATCAGCATCTTTTTGAAATCGAGCGTCTAATACTGAAAAGTACACAACTTGATCAGATGGTTAAGCAACTTGGAGAAGCAATCACTTTACGATTTAAAATACCTTATGCATTACTTTATCTTGTGGATGATGCAGATCACTACATGGAGCACAAGCTAGAAGAAAGGTTTAGTAAAAAGCTTGAGGGGTTGCTGACTTTTACAGATCGAATTACCATAAATACTTGGTTTAAAGGGGGGCTAAAACCTGTTCTTACTTCTGAAATTAAAACCGGCTCAAAGGTCTTTGGAAAGGAATGGGAATTGAAAAATATTAAATCGGAATGTATTATTCCCATAATTAACCGAGGAGATATTTGTGGTGCCATTGCTCTTGGAGCGACTAAGCCACGCCATTTTCATAAAGGGTTGCAGACCGAATATCTGGAACGCATGGCAGATAGATTGGCTATCGCAATAGATAATATTTTGTTGATTGATCGGTTACAGATAGAGAATTCTAATATTTCAAAGGATAAAAGGATATCTGCATAAATTAGAATCTGAATTGACTAAGTTACAATTTTTTTAGATACTATGTAAAAACCCTCTTGAACCTGAGTTTCCCCAAAATCATTTTTTTGGTTGAGAGTTTAGAAAGCTAGAAAGTCTTTTATTACAAAAAACACCTATAACTATGATACGAAAAGCAAAAAATAAGGATGCGGAATTTATACATAACCTGATTTGTATTTTTTCTGAAACTGGAAAGGTTTTGTTTCGATCACTTGATGAAATCAATAAAAACATATCTAGTTTTTGGGTCTATGAAAAAGATGATCAGGTTGTAGGGACATATAGTCTGAAAAAGGGCTGGGGCCGATTGGTCGAATTGAGATCATTAGCAGTAAACCCTCGATACTCGAGGCAGGGAATAGGTACAAAGATGATAAAAGCGAGTATTGAAGAAGCACTATCAACAGAGTGTGATGAGTTGTTCGTGCTTACTTATGTAGTACCCATGTTTAAGACTATAGGATTCAGCACAGTAGATAAAGAAACACTTCCTCAAAAAGTCTGGAATGATTGCAACGCTTGCTTACATAAAGAAAACTGTAATGAAACAGCGATGATTATTTCTCTTACTTTTTTGCGGCAAACAAAACTTCTTGAGACATCACCTAACGTTACAACAACTGCTACATAAATATTTTTCTTTCCAGTATTTTTCATTTTAAAGCTAATTGAAAAATTTGAAGTTATAAATAATTTGGTCATATTTTTGTTAGCATGGAATAACTTTGCTTAGAACCGCACTGATTAAAGAGTTAGAATTACTGAGTACACAAGAGTGGTAATTAAATTCAATTAGCCGTAACATTACAATCCGATAGGCAAGTAAAATATTTCAAGGAGACTTATTGAGATGAACAGTATGTATAAGGCACTTTCAGGAATGTTAGACTCTGCAAAGAAGTTACAGAATAGTGCTAATAATATAGTTAGTCAGGGAAGAAACAAAGTTGCTGATGGTGATAATCGAAAAATCAGGTCGGA
>JABGTQ010000076.1 GCA_018647025.1 Nitrospina sp.
CCAATCTCATGGGCCTTTAACGCCGCATCTCTCAATTGAGCTAAGTGCTGTGTTCTTTCTTTGCTGTTAGACACCTCGGAATAAGGGCCCGTATTTAGTTCAATACTGTCTGCCTTGACCCTTTTGGCTCCCTTCACTTGATCTATATCAGGATCAATAAACAAACTAAATAATATCCCCAATTCTCTAAACCTATTACCAATTTCAATCAAATGAGCTTCTTGTTTTAAAATATTTAATCCCCCTTCCGTCGTAATCTCTTGGCGGTTCTCAGGTACTATTGAAACTTGAAAAGGTTTCGTATTAATAGCTATTTGTATCATTTCATCAACTGCCGCCATTTCTAAATTAAGTGGTGTGTTAATTTGATCTTTTAAAATTTTAATGTCGTCATCTTGCATATGCCGGCGATCTTCCCTTAAATGTGCAGTAATTCCATATGCGCCTGCTTTTTCAGCAAGAATAGCAGCCGTTAATGGACTCGGTTCAAAAGTTTTTCTTGCTTCGCGCACAGTTGCTACATGGTCTACATTCACAAATAGTTTAATCATACTTTAAATTCTCTTCCTTAAAGCTTTTACGACTCGAACAGCTCGCATTGTTGAACCGACATCATGAACTCTGAGAATATTAGCACCATTAATAACCCCCACTATACCGGCCGCAATAGAACCTTCCAGACGCTCTGCAGGTTCAAGGTTTAGAATGTCTCCAATAAATGATTTTCTCGAAACACCAAGAAGAATTTGTTTACCTAATACTTTTAGCTGATCTAGTTTTGTTATCAAATCTACATTATGGGTCAAGGTTTTTCCAAATCCAATACCTGGATCAATCGCAATGCTCTCAAAGTCAATTCCTGCTTCTTCAGCTAGCATAATTCGGCTCGACAGAAAATTTAAAACTTCTGCACAGACATCTTTGTAATAAGGTTTATTTTGCATTGTCTCAGGTGTGCCTTTCATATGCATCAAAACAACACCTGCCTTATGGCGTGCAATAACATTAGCCATCTTATATCCTGCCCCAAGGCCAGAAATGTCATTAATAACCGATACTCCTTCTTGCAAAACAACTGACGCAACTTCCGGCTTATAAGTATCCACTGAAATAGGTATATCAAATTCTTTCGTTAATTTTGTTATGACTGGTAGAAGTCGCTCCAATTCCAGTTTAACTGAGATACCCTTTGAACCTGGGCGCGTAGTCTCTGCTCCCACATCGAGAATATGGACCCCTTCCTGAATCATTTTTTTTGCTACATTAAATACACTGGAAATACTACGTGGAATACTTCTGGAGTAAAATGAATCTGGGGACAAATTAATAATCCCCATAATAGCAGTAGAGTTAGAACTTGCTAAATTATTGAATGAAAATGGCATGTATTAATTAAATTGGTTTTTATATCAAAACGAATAAAAAAAGCTTCAAACCAGGGGAAAACAATCTCACCCTACCTGAAGCTATTTTTAAATCCTAAAATACTTAAACGCAATCAGCACTTATGCTGGTTGAGGGTCGGGCAACCCACCTCCCATTATGTCCCCGGAATCATCGTTTGGCTTCTTTTGTGATATTTTAACGCTGGGGACTGTTCCTTCTGTTTCAACCTTTGTTTTAATTCCATCTTCCGGTGGAATCTTACCCTCAATAATTTCTTTAATTTCTAACCCCGTAAGGGTTTCTCTATCCAGTAAAGCTATAGCCATTTTCTCAAGTGAGTCTCGGTGATCAGTTAAAATTTCTCTAGCCTTTTCATAGCCACCCATCACGAGAGCTCTTACTTCTTGGTCTATTGAATTGGCTGTTTCTTCACTAAAGTGTTTTTGTTTAGTGTCCATACCTAAAAATACTTGTTGCTCCTTAGATCCGTATGTAAGTGGCCCCATTTTCTCACTCATTCCCCACTCACATACCATCTGACGTGCCATTTCGGTAGCTCTTTCTATGTCATTTCCAGCACCCGTTGTCATTTGCTCCAAACATATCTCTTCAGCTACTCGACCACCCATAAATATAGCTAAATTATTATATAAATAGCTTTTGGGGTAAGTGTGTTTTTCATCTTCCGGAAGTTGCATAGTAACACCCAGCGCCCTACCCCTTGGAATGATGGTAACCTTATGAAGTGGATCAGTACCGGGAAGTTTAAATGCAACTAAAGCATGCCCGGCCTCATGATAGGCTGTTGTTTTCTTCTCTTTTTCCGATATCACCATACTTCTTCTTTCCACACCCATTAACACTTTATCTTTTGCACTTTCAAAATCATCATTACTTACACATTTTTTATCATCTCTGGCGGCAAGTAATGCAGCCTCATTGACAAGGTTTGCTAAGTCTGCACCAGTGAACCCTGGTGTTCCTCGGGCAATAGTTTTAAGGTCAACATTCTCTGTCAAAGGTACGGTTGCAGTATGAACCTTGAGAACACCTTCGCGACCTTTTACATCAGGACGATCGACTGTAACCTGTCGGTCAAATCTACCGGGTCTAAGCAATGCAGGATCCAAGACGTCTGGTCTATTAGTAGCGGCTATCAAAATAACACCTTCGTTATTCTCAAATCCATCCATTTCAACAAGAAGTTGGTTTAATGTCTGCTCGCGTTCATCATGACCACCTCCCATACCAGAACCACGGTGGCGACCAACAGCATCTATCTCATCAATAAAAACAATACATGGACTATTTTTCTTCCCCTGCTCAAATAGATCTCGGACTCGAGAAGCACCTACGCCGACAAACATTTCTACAAAATCTGATCCACTAATACTAAAAAAAGGTACACTAGCTTCTCCAGCAATAGCCTTTGCCAATAGAGTTTTACCTGTTCCTGGAGGGCCTATAAGGAGAACCCCTTTAGGTATTTTCCCACCCAATTTATTAAATTTTTGGGGTTCTCTTAAAAACTCTATTATCTCACGAAGTTCTTCCTTAGCTTCATCTACACCAGCAACATCTTTAAAAGTAACCTTATTTTTGTCTTCATTCATCAGTCTAGCCTTGGATTTTCC
>JABGTQ010000077.1 GCA_018647025.1 Nitrospina sp.
AGTAAACTTAGTGGTCATAAATTTTGGAAACTGTTCAAGCAGGAGGTCTGAGACAAGGTAACCTAATTTTGTAGGAGCCAAACGCCGTTCTTCGCTCTCAACATACGCACGATCCTTAATTACACTTATTATTGCCGCATAAGTACTAGGGCGACCAACACCTTCTTCTTCTAATTTCTTAACCAGCATAGCCTCACTGAATCGGGGTGGTGGTTGAGTAAAGTGCTGCTCCGGATCAATGCTAAGTAACTTAAGTTTTTCCCCCTTAGTTAACGCCGGCAATATTTTGTCGCCTTGCTTAACACTCTTTTCTGCTGCTTCATCGTCACCGGATTCAACATAAACTTGCATGAACCCAGAAAATTTAACAATCGAACCATTACTTCTAAATAAATATTGACCTGCTTTAATATCAAACGTAGTTGTATCGAGAATAGCTGGAACCATTTGACAAGAAACTGAACGAGACCAAATCAGTTCATACAAGCGAAACATATCTTTCTCAAGGTATTCTTTTATTTCCGATGGGACTATAGAAACATCTGTTGGCCTTATAGCTTCATGTGCTTCCTGAGCAGATTTTTTACTCTTATATACGTTAGGTTCTTTAGGACAAAATTTATCACCATAACTACTAACTATATAATCTCTGATTGCATCCGTTGCTTCTATAGAAAACTTGGTCGAATCGGTACGCATATAAGTAATTAAGCCCACTGTCCCTCTACTGCCTGCCGGAAGTCCTTCATAAAGACGCTGAGCAATCATCATCGTTTTTTTTGGAGAAAAATTAAGCTTTCGAGAAGCTTCCTGTTGCAAGGTGCTAGTTATAAAAGGTGCAACTGGATTTCTTTTTCTTTCTTTTTTAATTAAATCATCCAAAACAAAATCACTATTATTTAAATTTTTGACAATGTTATCGGCTACTGCTTGATCCGCTATTTCTGGCTTATTACCATCAATTTTAAATAATTTACTTTGAAACTTTGGTTTAATTTCCCCTTCCAAGTCAAGCGTGATAGTCCAATATTCTTCTGACTTAAAAGCTTTAATATCATTCTCGCGATCACAAACAATTCTAAGAGCAACTGATTGTACCCGCCCAGCACTCAACCCAGGTTGAACTTTTTTCCATAACATCGGGCTTATCTTATAACCTACCAACCTATCTAAAATACGCCTTGCCTGTTGTGCATAAAATCGATTGATATTTACTTCAGTAGGATTCTTAATAGCTTCCTTTACTGCACTCTTAGTAATTTCATTAAACATCACTCTATAAATTTTACCAGTTGTGTGTTTGGCAACCTCATTTCCAATATGATAAGCAATTGCCTCTCCCTCTCTATCTGGGTCAGGAGCTAAATAAATATCATTTGCCTTCTTAGCTTCTTTTTTTAAGTCACTAAGAATTTTACCTTTACCTCTAATGGTAATGTACTCAGGAGCAAAGTTATTTTCCACATCAACACCAAGCTTGCTTTTTGGCAAGTCCTTAAGATGCCCAACCGATGCCATAACGACAAAATCTCTTCCGATAAATTTTTTAAGAGTTTTAACTTTAGTGGGAGACTCCACTATCAGGAGAGACTTATTACTTGGCCTTAGAGTAGACTTGGCTTTAGTCTTTGATTTTTTTGGCTCTGCCTTAACTTTCTGTTTAACTGTTGTTTTAACCACAAAATCTCCTAATGCATTTTCACTAATAATTATAATGTCATACTCTGCAATAGAACTTCCCTATCTCGTAGTACAAATTTTAACGACACTTATTGCAGACTCTGATTGTTTTTATAGGCGAATAGGCATCTCGTCAAGAAAAGAATACAAATAAATCACCTTTCGGTAATAAATATCTAAACTTAAATAGTTTCAACAAACACTAATTGACAATCTAAAAACACTAATGTTTTGGATAAAAAGAATCAGTTGCCTCTTCAAGCTCCGCAATGGCAACATTCAGAGCATAAATAGAATCCAAGTAACTACTAAAAATTCGAGTATATATCATAAGGGCTTCAAACAGTTCTTGAGAATCACCGATTCCAAAATCATAGTTAGCTACCTCTGAAATAAGCAAAGCCCTAGTAATTTTTCGATTCATTTTACTTAACAATAACTTATCTTTTAATGTTGTTACATCTAAAAATGCTTTATAAAGTAATAGTCTGTTTTCTTTAGTTAGTTTTATAGATTGCTCGATATGGATTTCAGTGGAGACAATACCTAACTTGTCAGTTATTTTTTTCGATTGTGAATTTATTTTTTTAGCCTTCAAAAAAGCATCAAAATTTGTGTATGGAAAGTCTATAGGAGTAAGGGCTCTTAACATAATATCATCGTCACCTCGAAACTCTTGATTAATCAACTTACCTAAGTTTAACTTTCCAATTTGAAGGCCATGTTTGAAGTCAATGATATTATTCAAGGTGTTCGATAATCCTAATTTTAGTTTGGTAAGATCAGATTGAGACACATCCCCTTCCCCTGAGTCAAAAATTTCCTTAGTCTTCTCAACAGCTTTTTGAAAGTGGCCTCGAACCTCTTTTGCTGTAACTAGCTGCTCCATTTGAGTTTCTATTTGATAAAAATATTTTTTCACAAGAAAGGTAATTTTTTCAGGAGGTAAATACTTACTATTTGCTTTATTTTTTAAGTTGTAATCTAAGGCTAGATCAATGAAATTTTGAAGAGACATTGTTGCTCTAGACTTTGTTTCTACTGCCCATAAAAAACAAACACCCGTTTGTAATAAAAAAACTACCACTAGCGCTATTATAAAGTGGGTATGAGTTGACGCGATTGAAACACTGCGTAAAAATATCTTTCGCATAATAATTATCTTTGACTACAATATTTTTAGAAAATATTTAAGGCGATAAAAGGGGTGCCATAATAAAAAAGGGGCACTAAGAGTAGTCCTTAAAAAGAGACCTTGATGGCAACCAAGGCAGCAGAAAAATCTCCGCAACGGCTCTCATTTAAAGACGGTGCCCAACTAAATGGACAAGACTCAGTGCCCCCGACTTGATAACAAGCTAGCACGTAGACTAAATATTTGTCAATTAATTTCAAAGTGAACAGACCTAATATACTACATTAAAAATGTATTTAAAGTATTGTAAATAAACATAATAATTTAAATATGCCCATTATAAGAGCGTTTTTATTAAATATAATGTCTTATATTATATTATTATAAATTCTGCTTTTTTGTAAAAAAATCAAAGGTTTAAGCTTATGCAAAAAATATTCTATTTATTGGATAAATTCTATTGGTACGGGTACAAAAGTGAGTAAGAGGATAACTATCGCGGCATATCCTGCAATTTTATGATTTTTTTGGAGTAATACTTCTTCATCTTCTAGCGGGGCTGATTTAAAACGAGTGATCACTAACAATAAAATCGCCCACACCCCCCAGTTTGGCCAAAAATAAACTAAAAAAAGCAA
>JABGTQ010000009.1 GCA_018647025.1 Nitrospina sp.
ACATACCTTTACAGGACTTGAAACGGTAGCTCCAGTTACGGGTTCCGTTATAACTACTGCAGGTGCAACATCTATAGAACCATACTCAGAGTCAGCATAAACTGTAGACGCACTAAGAATAAGACATACTGCGGCCAGAACAAGCCATACGATTGAAATCTTTTTCATGAAAATAAAACTCCTTTGATTTTATTGGCTTTTTGCCTAAAGCCGGTTGTGATTTAGTTATTAAAAATAGTGATACTTTCTTTTTTATCCTCCTGTCTATTAAGTTAATTTCACCATACTTAAACTTAATGGAAATTTGAACGAATGTCTGTTAAGAGTCAGTCAATATCTTGTCAAGAAGGAGTTAAGAAGAAATGCAGAATCTTTACATAAAAATAAAAAATATTCAAAACTAATTATAGTCTAACAGTATTCAAGAATAATCTTCTTAATACGTTTCTGTACAGAAAAAAGTAAGGTTTTTATTAAAAAAAATCCAATAATTTAATTATTTTATGGTTTTTTTAGCAAGGTTACAATTAAGTATTTTTAATAGTTACTAGTATGAATGATTCGCGTACAGAGGGGGGCCGTATTTCCCTTGACATCGAAAAGAGAGTTCCATAACCTTAACGAATTCATTTATATTGAAGCTTTTTCAGGAATTCTTTGTCAAAGAAATTATTAAGGTTTCTCTGATCACTTTTGATTTATACAATCCGGAGGTTCAAATGGTAGTTACTGGAGATTGCAGACTCCTTCACACGTGTGAAATGTGTGAGTACAATAACGAAACAGATTGCAAGGCAGATAAAAACGAGCATAACCGTTGGTTGGTCAATAAACGAATGGGTGATATTAAATATAAGCTTATTGTCGGGAGTAATAAGGGTGGTGTAGGCAAAAGTACAGTGACCACTAATCTTGCAGTGGCTTTAGCTGAAAAAGGTTTTAAAGTTGGGTTAGCCGATGCCGATCTTCATGGGCCTAATATTCCAAAGCTTTTGAATGCGGAAGATGTTCGCTTAAAGTCTACAGATGAAGGAATTGACCCTTATGAAACGACCAATGGTCTTAAAGTTGCCTCTTTGGGATTCTTAATTGAAGATCCTAATATGCATATCGCTTGGCGTGATGCGGTAAAGTATGATTTTATAATTGAACTTCTGGGCAATATTCAATGGGGTGAGTTAGATTACCTTCTTATCGATCTTCCTCCAGGAACGGGCAACGAACAAATCACCATTATTGACTTTATAGGTGATGTTGACGGTGCGGTTATAGTTACTACCCCGCAGGAACTCGCTTTATTAGATGCTAGAAAGATGATTTCATTTGCGCGCGACAGTAATGTTCCTATTGTGGGGGTAATAGAAAACATGAGTCACTTTGTTTGTGACGCAGGCAAAAAATATTATATTTTTGGTGAAGGCGGCGGCAAAAAACTAGCAGATGAACTTGTATTGCCTTATTTGGGTGAGATTCCTCTTGATAGTGATATTGTTTCAAAATCTGATCAAGGGGAACCGGTGGTTATTTCTCTGCCAGACTCCCCAGCCGCTAAGGCATTTTTACAATTAGCTGAAAACTGCCAAAAATTTTTAAATCCAGAAGAAGTGAAGGCTGGTTAAAAAATGATTAATTCTTTGTGAAAATTTAATTTCAAAAAATATCCTAATAACGTATGGTGAGTTTTCACAAAGGCATATTTGTTTAGGATAGTTATTTAAGAATAAATCTTGGTAAAATCAGGAATTGTTAATAATAATTAGGCTTTTATAGATGCATTTTTCTCCACTTCGTTTATTGAAAACTATAGCAGCTTCAGTTGCTATTTTCTTTTTTGGGTTGTTCCCTCCCTATGTCTATGCAGATTCAAAAGAATTACACCTTTATACTAACAACCCTGTTTTGGCTTCAGTTGACGGAGAGTTTCTGACCTCAGAGGATTTAAAAAATTCTCAAATTCACGATATTATGGTCCAGTTACATCAGATTCAATCACAAGTATTAAAAGAAGCAATTCTTGCTAAACTTAAGAAAAACCACCCGGAATTAACATTAGAGAGCGAGATGCCTTTTCCAAGCGAGGGTGATGTTGTCCGTTTTTACGATAACACTCCAGGGATTAAGGAGATGGGTACGTTAGAAAAAATGCGAAATGAAATTACAGAGTATCTTGAAAAAGTTTTTCGTAACAATTACATTAACGATCGATACGAATTTGCAATAAAAAAAGGCTGGGCCAAAGTTTACCTTCAACCGCCACCTGAATTTAAATTAAAAGCTCGAGTTGGGACGGCGAAACTCTGGTTTGATGAGGATGATGGTTTAACTAGAAAAATTTTTCTTCTAGAATATTCGGATTTTCAATGTCCGTTTTGTAAAAGAGTTCAGTCTACCTTAGACAATTTGCGTGAACAGTACCCAACTGAAGTTCAATTTGGTTATCGGCATTTTCCGTTGGATTTTCATAAAGAAGCAAAATATATGGCCGAATCAGTTGAGTGTGCGCGAGAACAAGGAAATTTTTGGGAGTTACAAAAACTTTTATATGCTGACAACAACTCAGTGCCAAGGGCAAGACTTCATCAATACGCAAAAAAAGCAGGGGTTAAGGATATAACCCGATTTCAGGTTTGCCTTAAAGAAAGAAAATATAAAGAAAGAGTACTCAATGACTTGCAGGAGGGTACAAAATTAGGTATTCGAGGAACCCCAGCTTTTATTCTAGGTATTTATGATGCTGAAACTAGCGTGGTGCATGGAGAGCTGTTATCCGGTGCAGTTTCAGAAAAGAAATTTAAGAAAGCCATTGAAAAATATCTTTCCATATCTCGTGCTGAGGCTAGTCTGGCTCAATAAGCCCTCATAATTTTTATGCAGGGACTTCTCTCAAATTTTTTTATTGTCGTTTTAACTCTTAGTAAATGGATAAGCTCTTTTTTGTTTTTTATTCTGTTTACTGTGACCGTAGCAGAGGCAACCCTCCCCTTTCAAAAGCAAAAAAAATATTCTGACCCGACTCATTTTAAATTAACGGCCATTGTAGATCCTCAAAGTGTTAAACCAGGGAGTCGATTTACTCTGTATATTAAGGTGGAGTTAAGTGCGGGTTGGCATATTTACTCACTTTATTCAAAAGGAGTAGAAAAACAGCCACTGGCAACCAAAATTTTTCTTAACTCAGCTATGCTCATCCCTCATGGTCAATGGGAAGAGCCTGCTCCTGTGATAGCCTGGGATGGCGCTTTAGAGAAAGTTGTGCAGACGCATCAGCAATTGGTAGAATTTCGTCGTTGGTATAGTGTTATTAAGCCCCTCGATTCGGGTTTATATCAAATTAGTGGGAGCGTTATATTTCGGGCTTGTAATAATAAGGTATGTAACCTTCCCAAAAAAATTAGTTATGAGACAAAAATTAATGTTTTGAGTGATAAAAATTGATGCATTAATTAGAAAGCCACTTTATTAGAGGGGGAAAGAGATTTTGTGAAAGATGTAAGTAGTCTTATGCAGACGCAATTAAAAGCAGATTGTATAGACTTTTTGAATACAGTGGCTGACGTTGCTGAACTTAATCAGGTAAGTGTTTATGTTGTGGGTGGTTTTGTGAGAAACCTATTGCTCAACATTCAAAACTTAGATATTGACCTTGTTGTGGAGGGTGATGGCATTAGCTTTGCTAACAAGTTAGCAGAGAAAATTGATGCGCGAACTAAGAGTCATGAAAAATTTCGTACTGCTACTTTGATGCTGCAAGACCGGACTAAAGTTGACGTGGCAACGGCAAGAACCGAATCTTATTCGCGCCCTGCTGTTTTGCCAGACATTGAGCCCAGTAACATAAAACAGGATCTCGCCCGTCGTGATTTCACTATAAATAGTATGGCTATTAAATTGAGTGGAAAAGGAATTTTTTTTCTAATTGACTTATTTGAGGGTGAAATAGATTTAAAAAATGGCTTGATCAGGGTTCTCCATGATCAAAGTTTTGTAGATGATCCATGTCGAATTTTTCGTGCGATTCGTTTTGAACAGAGGTTCGAGTTCATTATTGAAGATCAAACACAACACTTTATAAGAAGTGCGGTTAAGATTAATTTAATAGATCAATTGAGTAGAGATCGCTTTATTAAAGAAATTAAAATTCTTTTGAATGAAGTAGCGCCCATAAAATGCGTTGATCGAATGCGTGAACTTTCTTTGTTCGATACAATTGTCCCAGAAATTCTCAAAGAAGACTTTCATTGGGCTATTATGAAAAATATCGAAGGTGCTTTGGCTTTGGCAGATAAGATTCCTATGCCAAAAAAGCCTGAAGCCTGGTTTGTGTATTTCCATGCGATGTTGATGGTTAAGAATGGTGAGGTTTTTGAAGGTATGATGAAGCGTCTTAACCTTGCTAAAAATATAGATATGCGACTACATTCAGCTCAGAAATGTTTTATTGAAGCAATGAGTGATTTGAAAGAAGAAAAAGAACTTAAGCCTAGCGAGGTTTATGATATTTTTTCGAAACAGTCTCCCGAGGTAGTAATTCTTATACTTGCGGCTTGCCCAAATAACCGAGTGAAAAAATATGTGGAACTTTATTTTACGAAGTATTTTGCTTCCGCAAAAATCAATCTTAATGGTGACGATCTGATAGAAATGGGAATGGTGCCTGATTCAAGTTTTAATGATATTTTTAAAGCCTTGCGTGATGCAAGAATCAATGGGCACGTAACATCAAGAGATGAAGAAGTTTCTTTAGTCGAGTCACAGTTTCTAAAATAGGACGCCTTATCAGCTAACTATTCTGATTCGATCATTACATGTAATACTTAAAGCAGTTTTTATAACTGAAGAAATACAACTTAGATATCGCGGCTGATTTGCGGCTAAGGGTTGTGAATTTTTTGACCACGTCTTAATTGGGTTTGTTCTACCAATAATATTATCACT
>JABGTQ010000010.1 GCA_018647025.1 Nitrospina sp.
AAGCTTTCTCCAAACAATAAAAAAATATCAGAGTCTAAATTACTTATTGAACATAATTGCGATAAAAATCCAAAAATACCTTGTAACCTCACAAAACCTAAAAAACATCAAATAGAAGGGTCGGATACAATTTCATCTCCAAATTATATGCCCTCATATAGCGGTAGTGGTTATTGAATGCGGTTTGTTCATCTTATGCACTACTAGCAAACTTTCTTGAACGTAAGACCTAGCTTTATGAGCAAGGTGCTACTGTTAGACGTATCGGGCAATACGTCAGGAACTGGTAGAGATGGGTGAGGGCTGGAGTGGTGTTTGGGGTTCGTGGCTCTATGTTTCTCACTTTATTATTGGCGCGGATGGCTGCGAGATTTTGTGACGTCGTATTTATTTTGTGCATTCCTGGTCGGTTACGTTATTCCACTCTCTTGTTACGATAAAACCTTCCCCATCACGATTACATTAAGAGTTGCACTTATAAGTTGAATTTGGGAGATAAGGGAAATGAACAAATTAAATTCGGGAACAATAAAAAATGTTTTGAGCATCGTTGACCCCAACGAACCAACTCCACCTTTTATCACTGTCCGTCCGATATATAAAGCTGTAGTTAGTTTATCCCCTAAAACTTTAGCCAACTGGAGAAGTTATCGGAGGAGTCCTAAATACTAACTTAAAAGTGGTGCAAATAATTGGGGCAGGTCAGCTAAAAAGAAAACTCCTCGCTTTTAGAAGAAAGAAACCTCAAAATCAGGGTCCCTTAACTTGAGCTTGAAAAATATTTGCCGAAGGACTATAAAGCAAATGTATCTCAAGTTTAAAGAAACTATCTGTCCAAATTAATTTGACTAAATACAATGATAAAAAATATTTTTCAGGTCGCAATTCTACCAATTTTTATACTTCTTTTTATCTCATCATTATTATTAGTTATAAAGCTTTGGGGGGAATTATTATTACCTGTATGGGCTCTTCAATTCGTACTGACTTTCTTTGAAATACTATTGTGGTTAGCGGGGGGTTGGTTATTTAATAGGCTACTTTCCCTTTTATTCTGGGACATATTAATCCAGAAAATAACGCATGTCCATCCGCCAAAACTACTGGTTCAACTATCGGGCATTTTTGTTTCAATTCTCACGCTATCTCTTATAGCGCATTTTGTTTTTAATGAACCGCTCACAACCATTATAGCTGCCGCTGGAGGCTTGGGTTTTGTTTTGGGTTTTGCACTGCAAGGACTAATTTTAGATCTTTTTTCTGGCTTGGCTATCCAGATGGACCAGCCTTTCAAAGAAGGAGATTTTGTTAATTGTCATAATCGTTTTGGTGAAACCTTAATAGGAAGAGTTGAGGAAACAACCTGGCGTACCACAAGACTGTGGACAACGGATAGAAATTTGGTCATTGTTCCTAATAGTTATATAACCAAAACAATATTAACTAATTACTCTTTGCCTCAGGCTATGGCCCGCTTTGAACTAGATTATACTTTGGACTTTTCTATACCCACTGATAGAGCGACAAGAATTTTTAATGCTGCACTTCTTGAGTCAATTGGTCCAAAAGGGATATTATCCTCACCTAGCCCTAAAACTATTTTTACCGGTGTTAATAGTGATGGAGCAGTTTACAAACTTAAATATTTTATAAATCCTATAAAAGTTTCCCCACCGAAGGCAAGAAATACTATTAACACTAATGTTATGCATCACCTTTCTTATGCTGGCATCACACCATCTTATGATAGACAGGATATATTTTACGAAAAAATGCCCCGCCAGAAAAGCTGGGAAAATAAAGAAGACAGAATGGATCTTTTGCGTAACATTGATTTATTTCAAGAATTCTCAAGCGAATTAATAGAAGCCATAACAGGTAGTTTTGATTTAAAGAAATTAAAAACTGAAGAGATATTAATAAATCAAGGTGATGATGGTGAGAGTCTGTTTGTTCTCGTTGAAGGTTTATTAGAAGTCAGCATACAATTGGAGGGCGAGAAAAAACACTTAACTCTTTTAAGGCCTGGTTCTTTCCTTGGTGAAATGGCACTTTTGACAGGTGAAAAACGCTCAGCAGATGTTACAAGCTCTATTGAATCATTGGTTGGGGAGTTGACAAAAAAATCTATTATGTCTTTGGCCGAAGAAAACCCCGAGATATTAGAAAAAATGACTGCAGTAGTAGCAAAGCGGCGTTTAAAAAATAAAGAAATGACAACAAAAGATCTCAAAGAAAATTATGAAGCAATTGAAAATGAACAAAAAAACCTTATGGAACGTGTCACAAACTTCTTTTTTGGAAAATAAATCTTATTGTTTAGAGAAAATGGAAATTGTGGGTTTAAATTTTATTAATTTATTAAAATGGTTTTAGAGGTTTTTTTAGAATTTAGGTGCAAGGCACATAACTAATAAGGTCAAAAGATTAACGGAAAACAGATCATATTAGTTAATATTTGGCATAGAAAGCTTTTAAAGGAGAAATTGATATGATGTCTAAAATTTTATCTACAGAACAAGTATTGTGGGATAAAGGTTTTGCCGAAGATGTCAAATCCGGACGATTTTTTTTGATTACCAATAAATCTGTTATTGATTTTGAAAGAGGCAACTTTAAAAAATTTTGGCAACTTTATGAAAAACTTCCAGAC
>JABGTQ010000078.1 GCA_018647025.1 Nitrospina sp.
GGGCTTCTGAAAACTTCGGCATCCGCTGGTATTCCAGGGTATGTTGATTCTTATCTTCATGCCGAAGAACTGACCTTGCGAAAAAAAGCCTTAACGACTCAGGAAGTAGCAAACTGCGCAGTATTTCTATTGAGCGAATGTTCAAGTGGGATTAATGCACAAGGTGTCTCTCTGGATGCAGGAATGTCTATTAATTATTTTGATAAAGATATTGTTAGAAAATCTAGAAGATTAGATTAAGAGTTGTTATCTCTTCAGAACTGTTTTAAAAACCTCAGATCATTTTCAAAGAAAAGTCGTATATCATTAATTTTATATTTGAGCATGGCAATTCTTTCTATTCCCAATCCAAATGCGAAGCCAAGCCACCTTTCAGGGTCGTAATCTACAGACTTAAATACGGCTGGATCGACCATGCCACATCCGAGAATTTCCAACCACCCAGTCTTAGAGCAAACTCGACACCCTTGGCCAGAGCACATGACACATTCAATATCTACTTCAGCGCTTGGACAGGTGAATGGAAAAAAACTAGGTCGGAATCTGGTCTTGGTTTGTTTACCAAAAACCTCGTATAAGAAACTATTCATAACGCCCTTAAGGTCTCCAAAAGAAAGATTCTCGTCTACCATCAAACCTTCTATCTGATGGAACATAGGTGTATGCGATATGTCTGAATCACATCGAAATACTTTCCCGGGAGCAATGATGCGAAGAGGTGGTTTTTGATTCTCCATTACATGAATTTGAACAGGGGAGGTGTGTGTTCTTAGTACCTCTTCGCCAATATAAAAAGTATCTTGCATGTCTCTCGCTGGGTGATCTTTTGGGATATTAAGGGCTTCAAAATTATAAAAATCGCTTTCAATTTCAGGACCTTCCTCTACTCGAAAACCAAGACTAAAAAATATAGATATTACTTCATCCATAATCTGGCTGATAGGGTGGATCGATCCAGGAGAATTTCCTCGTCCTGGTAGTGTGGTATCAAAACCTTCGGTCCTGACTGAGGTTTGGTCGCTTGTTTTTTCTAAAACTTGTGTTTTTTCTTGAATAAGCGTTGCAATATTTTTTTTAAATTCGTTGATATGCTTACCGGCTTGTGGTTTTTGGTCGTCGGAAAGAGAGCGCATTTCAATGAGCATAAGGGAAACGCAACCCTTTTTACCAAGAAATTTAGAACGAAGTTCTGCGAGCTCTTTTAATGAAGATACCTTTGAGATGAGTAAGTCGAAATCATCTTGGTATTGTTTTAGTTTATTGATCATTTTCGAGGTGAAAGAGTGGAGACCAAGAAACTGAGGAACCTTGCCCGTTTCGCCAACTAAGCTGAAATCAGTTGAGATCGGGCTGTTTGTGTGAGCACCTTGAATGAATCTACGTTTTCGATAGCAAGACTGGAAAGAACTTTCCGGTCTAACTCGATATTAGCCTTTTTTAAACCATGGATAAACTGGCTATAAGTAAGCCCTTCCGCCCTTACTGCTGCATTGATTCTAGCTATCCAAAGCCTTCTGAAATTTCTTTTTTTGGTTCGGCGGTCACGATAAGCGTAGCAAAGCCCTTTTTCAACAGACTCTCTAGCCTTACGGAAGGCCCGACTACGAATACTGCGATAACCCTTAGCCAGATCGAGAATTTTTTTTCTTCTACGTCTCGAAATAGTACCGTTAATTGCTCTTGCCATTACACTCTCCTATACTTAAAATCAGATTCTTGAAAATTTACTTGTTATCAAAAAAACCATTGTTCCTACTAAGGAAGTAGTACTCTCATTTTTCGAGAATCCCCAGGTGACATAATCGTCGACTTGCGTAGGTTTCTTTTCCTTTTTGTGGATTTGCTTGTCAGTATATGGCTTGAAAACGCTTTATTACGTTTAATTTTTCCAGTACCAGTTTTACTGAACCTCTTAGCGGCACCTTTGTTTGTCTTCATCTTAGGCATTACGGTTTAGCCTTTCTTGCGATTTATTTTTGTTTTAGACTCGTTTAAACAAATACTTTAACTTCTCCTTGCCTCAAGCCTTCTTTTTAAGAGATTTCGGGGCAAAAATCATACATAAAGTCTTACCTTCTTGTTGGGCTTCCTGCTCAACAACAGCCATATCTTCCAATGTTATGGTTACTCGTTTAAGTAACTTTTGCCCATTTTCTCGGTGAACAATCTCTCTGCCGCGAAAAAAAACCAGTACTTTAACCTTGTCCCCAGACTCAAGAAAACGAAGAGCATTCTTTAGCTTGAAGTCGTAGTCATGTCGATCTGTATTAGGTCGAAACTTAACTTCTTTAACATGAATAATTTTTTGCTTCTTTTTGGCCTCATGTGCCCGCTTACTTTGCTGGTACTTAAACTTACCGTAATCCATGATACGGCATACGGGTGGGTTGCTGTTAGGGGATACCTCTACTAGATCCTGATCTTTTTCCCCTGCCATGTTAATAGCTTCTTGAGTGGGGAAAACTCCCAGCTGCTCACCATCGTTACCTATGAGGCTTATTTCTTTTACGCGGATCATGCCATTTATGCGCTGTACTTGTTTCTTAGAAATAGAAAAAAATCTCCTCTTAAATGGGTTGAATCGATTCGCCTAAAGTTTTTTCTTTAATCTCTAAGCTTAGTTTATCAATAAATGTATCAATATTCAAAGTAACTGTTTCTTTAGACCTTCTTTTTCTAACGGCCAAACAGTTACTTTCTTGTTCTTTTTCCCCGAGCACAATCATGTAAGGGATCTTTTGTATTTGGGATTCCCTGATTTTGAACCCAATCTTCTCATTTCGCAAGTCTTTTTCTACGCGAAATCCACTATTTTTCAATTTTTTGAATACTTCATCGGCATATTTATGGTTTTGGTCAGTGATTGGTAGAAGAATCACTTGAACTGGGGCCAGCCATAAAGGAAAAGCTCCAGCATAGTGCTCGACAAGGCAACCAAAAAACCTTTCCAAGGACCCCATCAATGCGCGGTGGAGCATAATAGGTTGGTTCTTCTGACCGTTTTCTTCAATATAACTTATACCGAACCGCTCAGGAAGATTAAAATCGACTTGAACCGTCGAGACTTGCCAGAACCTGTTAAGGCTATCTTTTATTTTGATGTCGATTTTTGGTCCGTAAAACACTCCTTCCCCTGGGTCAACTTCATATTTCAACTTTGAAGTTTCTAAAGCTTGCTTGAGTGCATTGGTGGCTTGTTCCCAGCCCTCTTCTGAACCAACAAATTTTTCTGGGCGGGTACTTAAATACACCTTATATTCATTAAACCCAAAAGATCTAAGAATGAGCAAGATAAGATCTAGTACTTTGACTATTTCTTCTTCAATCTGGTTTGGGCGACAGAATAAATGTGCATCATCTTGAGTAAAACCTCTCACTCTTAATAATCCATGCAAAACTCCTGACCTTTCATACCGGTAAACCGTGCCCAACTCTGCAAACCTTAGAGGTAAGTCTCGATAGCTGCGTAGGCGACTTTTATATATTTGGATATGAAATGGACAGTTCATAGGTTTCATTACATACTCTTTTCCCTCTATATCCATAGGTGAAAAAATGTTGTCTTTATAAAAATCCATGTGCCCACTTTTTTTCCACATGTCTGCTTTAGCTGCATGAGGAGAGTGGACCATCTCGTAACCATTTTTAAAGTGCTCTTCTTTCCAGAAATCTTCCATTAAACAGCGTATTCGTGATCCTTTGGGGTGCCAGAGAATGAGTCCAGGACCAACTTCATCAGTTATCGAAAATAGATCTAATTCTTTCCCTAACTTACGGTGATCCCGTTTTTTGGCTTCCTCTAATTGTTTAAGGTAGACTCTTAGCTCCTTATCCGTATTCCAGGCGGTTCCATAAATTCTTTGTAGCGCTTTGTTTCGTTCATCCCCTCTCCAGTAGGAAGCTGAAACATTTAATAGCTTGAAAGATTTTAAAATTTTTGTGTTCTCAACATGTGGCCCTCGACACAAGTCTGTGAAATCGCCTTGAGAATAAACAGAAATAGGTTCATCGGATTCAATAGCGTTGATTATTTCACGTTTGAATGGTTCGCCCATTTCGTCGAACATCATTAATGCTTCTTCGCGAGGTAGTTCTCTTCGTTTAATATTAAGACTTTCAGAAGATATATCCTTCATACGCTGTTCAATTTTTATCAAATCTTCTGGGATGAAGGGGGACTCACGATAAAAATCATAATAAAATCCATCCTCAATAACCGGGCCAATGGTAACTTGCGCGTCGGGAAAGAGTTGTTTTACTGCTTGAGCCATTAAATGAGCGGTACTGTGGCGAATTGTTTCAAGATCAAATTTTATTTTATCGTCTGCCATCAGATTTCTTAGAAATTTTCAATTGCGGTTACTTAATACTTACTAAAATGACGTACTTAAATTTTTTTGACACAGTTATTCAAATATCCAATATTTTAAAGGGGCATATATTCGTACGCAACCAATACCAGTCTCAAGTCAAAACAAACCTCGGAAAGGTAGACTCATGATAAGGAAAATAGGCACGGGCGGTTTCGAACCGCCGACCCCTTGCATGTCAAGCAAGTACTCTACCCCTGAGCTACGCGCCTAAAATACGGAAGCCCATTTTATTGCTAATGGTGCTTTTGTCAAGGGAAAGATGGGTCATTTTGACGCACAAAAATAATTGTTTTATAAGGTCTAATTTTGATATTTTTAAGGAGAGGGTGTTTTTTTGATAACTTAAAAAATACCCTTCGGCTCGATTTTTGATTGAGGAAGTTACTAAGATCTGAATTTAGCTCTGAGGTCAATTGTTATTAGTGATTCCAGTATTTATCAGAGAACAGAAATAAATTTTTTTAATTAGAGTATGTTGCAATTTATTGATATGAAGTGTCAAAAAAATTGGGAGAAATGAAGAGTTTAGAGTTAGTCAAAACCAAGTCGAGCTATGGTAGGCACGGTAGCTCTTTCCAAATTTAGATAACAAGGCCTTTTCCTCAAGTTGAGCACGAGTGACATTCAGAGGAATAATAAGGAGAAGGGTATAAATTATTCCAAATGTTGAACCGCAGGCAAAAAATAACCCGAAATGTGTAAATACAATTCCTAAATATATAGGATGCCGAATAAAGCGATAAACTCCTTTTGCCACAATTGAATTTGCCCCTGGTAAGACCTGTAAAGCTTTGCCAAGAGAGATCATCCCAGAAATCCAAACTGTTAAGCCTGACATGCCAATAGTTAGGCTGAATGGAACCAAGCTTTCGTTGCCAAAACCAAAATTTTTAGGCAAGAAGAACACGATCACAAGAGGTAGTAGATAAAGAGATGGGATTAACAGATTTAAAAGAAACTTTTGATTAGGTGTTAAAGATTGTTGAGAAAACATTATTTAATATTTGCGTGATGGGAGAGTTTTTTTATGCAAGTATCTTTATTTTTTATTACAAGTTTGTGTTTTAAACTGTGGCTATACGGTTGATTCTTTTCTTTTAAAAGAAGATATGCTCTTGCATTGTCATTCCCATAACTAATTGAATGTTAGCTCAATACCTGTTGATTAAATATTTCTCGTCCCTCTAAAATTTCCATTTCCAAAGCAACTTTATAAAAAGGTAGAGTAGTTAAATTTGAGTTGATTTTGACAGCATCTTTTTCAGTTGTAAGAATAAATGTTGCGCCTGACTTGCGTGCTGAATCTTCGATGTGCTTAATGTCGTTTAGGGTGTATTCGTGGTGGTCAGGAAACGGCTGGTAATGAACCAACCGCATACCGGATTTTTCTAAAAGTTTTCGAAAATCATTTGGATTGGCAATACCA